>NZ_JBEYHT010000033.1:0-83628 GCF_040635425.1 Streptomyces laurentii
TACCCCCACCGCGTTGTCTCCCTCCTCCGCCTTGCGATCACACGCACCGGACCCCGCTCCCTGATCCAGCCTGATCCAAAAGAAAGGCCCTAGTCAAGGTTGATCAGTGCCTCACTAGACTCGGGGCATGTCAGCCATCCGTCTTCTCGTCCTGGGCGCGGTCAAGCAGCACGGCCGCGCCCATGGCTACCAGGTCCGCAACGACCTGGAGTACTGGGGCGCGCACGAGTGGTCCCACGCCAAGCCCGGCTCGATCTACCACGCGCTCAAGCACATGGCGAAGCAGGGACTGCTGCGGGCCGACGAGAGCGCGCCGAGCACGGTCGGCGGGCCGCCGCGCGTCGAGTACGAGATCACGGACGCGGGCCGCGCGGAGTACCTGCGCCTGCTGCGCGCCGCCCTCGCCACGTACGACCAGGCCACGGACGTCCTGTCGGCCGGCATCGGCTTCATGGTGGACCTGCCGCGCGCCGAGGTGACGGAACTGCTGCGGGCCCGGCTGCGCGGCCTGGACGCGTGGCGCGCGGAGGTCACCACGTACTACACGCCGGAGGACGGGCCCGGACAGCTCGGCCACATCGGCGAGATCATGCACTTCTGGACACACGCCGCCGACGCCGGCCGGGCGTGGACGGCCGGGCTGATCGAGCGGATCGAGGCGGGCGCGTACACCTTCGCGGGGGAGGGCGGGGAGCCCTTCGTCGGCGTCCTGACCGACGGGCGGGAGAACCCGTACGCGCGCTGAGGCCGCGCGCCGGCGCCTGCCGTGAGCCGGTGCCTCGGCGATGCTCCGGGCCCGCGGGCCTCATCGATGCCGCAGGCCCGCGGGCCTCAGTGGTGGAAGGAGGTCGCGGCCGCCTTGTCGTGGGTGAACGGGCGGGGCTGGCGCCGCAGTTCGGGCAGCAGCCGTCGCAGGTCCTCCAGGAACAGCTCGGCCAGGTCGGCGGAGAAGCCGTTGCGGCAGACCACGCGCAGCACGGACAGGTCCTGCCGGTTCGCGGGGAAGGTGTACGCGGGGACCAGCCAGCCGCTCTCGCGCAGCCGCCGCGACACGTCGAAGACGTCGTACGCGGTGACGTCCGGGCCGGTGGTGAAGGCGAACACCGGCAGCTGGTCGCCCCGGGTGAGGAGCCGGAAGTCGCCCAGGGCGTCGATCCGTTCGGCGAGTCCGCGGGCGATGTCGCGGGCGGTCTGCTGGACCGCCTGGTAGCCGCTGCGGCCCAGCCGCAGGAACGTGTAGTACTGCGCGACGACCTGCGCGCCGGGCCGGGAGAAGTTGAGCGCGAAGGTCGGCATTTCGCCGCCCAGGTAGTTGACCCGGAACACCAGCTCCTCGGGCAGCTCGTCGGGCGTGCGCCACAACGCCCAGCCGACCCCCGGGTAGACGAGCCCGTACTTGTGCCCGGAGGTGTTGATCGACGACACCCGGGGCTGCCGGAAGTCCCACTCCAGGTCCTCGTCGACGAACGGCGCGATCATGGCGCCGGACGCGCCGTCGACGTGCACGGGGATGTCGAGGCCGGTCCGTTCCTGGAGGGCGTCGAGCGCGGCGCAGATGTCGGCGACGGGCTCGTAGGAACCGTCGAAGGTGGAGCCGAGGACGGCGACGACACCGATGGTGTTCTCGTCGCAGAGCGCGGCGGCGGACTCGGCGTCGAGGTGGAAGCGGTCGCCCTCCATGGGGACGAGCCGGGGCTCGACCTCCCAGAAATTGCAGAACTTCTCCCAGCAGACCTGCACGTTGACGCCCATGACCAGGTTGGGGCGGGCGCCGGGGTAGCGGTCGGCGTTGCGCTTCGTCCAGCGCCGCTTGAGCGCCATGCCGGCGAGCATGCACGCCTCGGACGAACCGGTGGTGGAGCAGCCGACGGCGGCCGACGGGTCGGGTGCGTTCCACAGCTGGGCGAGCATGGCGACGCAGCGGCGCTCCAGTTCGGCGGTGCGCGGGTACTCGTCCTTGTCGATCATGTTCTTGTCGCGGCAGTCGTTCATCAGCACCCCGGCCTGCGGCTCCATCCAGGTGGTGACGAAGGTGGCCAGGTTGAGGCGTGAATTGCCGTCGAGCATCAGCTCGTCGCGGACCAGCTGGTAGGCGCTCATCGGCGGCAGCGGCCCGTCGGGCAGCCGGTGGCGGGGCGGGGCCTCGGTCATGCCGCCGACGGGATTGGCCTCGCCGTAGAACGGGTTGAGGGAGAGCCGGCGGAACAGCTCGGCCTCCGGCTCCTCCTGGGGGCCCTTGTGCAGCGCCACGGTGGACTCCTTCCGGTACGGGATGCGGGTGTGCGGTGTGCGGTGTACGGGTGGACCTGGGGATACGGGGGACGCGGGGGTACGGGGGTGCGGGCTCAGTGCAGGGCGTGGCCGTCCTCGTCGAGTTCCAGGAGGGGACGGCCGGTGACGACGAGCCAGGCGGGCAGGGAGGCGAGGCAGAGCAGCGCCAGGATCGCCGGGGAGGCGGCGACGGCCGCGGCGACGAAGAGGCTCACCCACCCCTGCCGGGTGGTGGCGAGCACCACGCCGAGGACGGCGGAGGAGACCGCCACCGCCGGATGGACCCCGGGCACCAGCGCCGGGGCGAGCAGCCCGAACGCGGCGCCGACGAAGACCACCGGGAAGACCCGGCCGCCGCGGAAACCCGAGGCCGCGGCGACCAGCAGCGCGACCGCCTTCACCACGGACAGGCGCAGCAGCTCGCCCGCGCCGTAGGAATCGGCGGAGGCGACCAGCTCCCGGGTCTCGGCGAGGCCCTTGAAGAGCGTCAGATGCCCGCCGAGCACCCCCAGCAGGCCGAGGACGAGCCCGCCGAGCGGCAGCATCAGCATCGGGTGCCGCAGCCGGCCGAAAGCCCGGTGGAGGGCGGGGAAGACGTAGCAGGCGAGCAGACCGAAGAGCGCGGCGAGCGGGGCGACGACGAGGGCGGTGAGCAGATCCCCGAAGCCGGGGGAGTCGAGCGGCGGCAGCCCCATGTCGAAGCTGGGGTGCGAGACCAGCTGGGTGGTCAGCGAGCCGGCCCCGGCCGCCACCAGCGGCGCGAACAGCCGGTCCCACAGCGAACCGCCGGCCGCCGGATGGTGCCCGGGCGCCGGCGGCTTCACCGCGAGCGCCTCGGACAGGACGAGCGCGGCGGCCACCGGCGTACCGAACAGGGCGCCGAAGGTCCCCGCGGTCGCCAGCGCCACCCACGCCTCGCCCGGCGGCGCCGGCCGGCCCGGCCGGGTCACCATCCGGCCGAGCCAGTACGCGAGGGCGATGGCCGCGGCGATCGTCGGGTTCTCCGGGCCGAGGCTGACGCCGCCGGCCAGCGACAGGGTGCTGGCGAGCAGCAGGCCCGGCACCACCCCGGCGGCGAGTGGCGGCCCGCCGAGCCCGGAGGTCGCCGGATCGGGGCCGGCGTGCCCGTACACCTTCCAGACGACCAGACCCACCGCGATCCCGGTCGCCGTGAGCATGGTGATCATCCACAGCGCCGAGTAGCGGCCGATCCCCAGCGCGTCCGGGACGGTGGACCACAGCACGTGCTGCAGCTGCTCGGCCAGCCCGCTGATCCCCAGGAACAGCAGCCCCGAGCCCACCCCGACCACGAGTGCGGGCAGGATCTGCGGCAGCAGCGTCTTGAGAGGCGTCCCGGGGACGGGAGTGGGAGCGGGTGCTTCGACGGCCACGGGCCCACCATAAGGGGGCAAAAGCGGCATGACATCCCGAGATCCGGGGCTTGCACCTCACGTCGCGTCAGGAGCCAGAGTGGGACGCGACCAGCACGGGGAAGCCGAGCGGATACGGAAAGGAAAGGGAGAGGAGCCGATGGAGTACGCGATCGGACAGGTCGCCGGATTCGCCGGGATCACGGTGCGCACCCTGCACCACTACGACACCATCGGACTGCTCTCGCCGAGCGGCCGCAGCACGGCGGGCCACCGCCGCTACGACGACGCCGACCTCGACCGGCTCCAGCAGATCCTGTTCTACCGGGAGCTGGGCTTCCCCCTCGACGAGGTCGCCGTCCTCCTGGACGACCCCGGCGCCGACCCGCGCGCCCACCTGCGACGGCAGCACCGGCTGCTCACGGCTCGCATCGGGGAACTCCAGCGCATGGCGGCGGCCGTCGCACACGCCATGGAGGCGAGAAGCATGGGCATCAATCTCACGCCCGAGGAGAAGTTCGAGGTCTTCGGCCACAAGGACCCCGAGCGGTACGCGGAGGAGTCGGCCCGCCGCTGGGGCGACACCGACACCTACGCGCGTACTCGGGAACGCGTCGCCGACTACACCAAGGACGACTGGCAGCGCATGAAGAACGAGATCGACGCGTGGGGCACCGCCTACGCCGCTCTCATGGACGCCGGCGAGCTGCCCGGCTCAGCGGCCGCGATGGATCTCGCCGAGGCCCACCGCGCCCACATCGCCACCTGGTTCTTCGACTGCCATCCGACCGTCCACCGGCACCTCGCCGAGAGTTATGTCTCCGACGAGAACTACCGGGCCTTCTACGACTCGATCCACGACGGGCTGGCGGAACACCTGCGCGCCGCCATCCACGCGAACGCCCGGCGCCTGGCCGCCTGACCCTTCCCGTTCCGAAAGGATCAGGCGAACCGGAAGATCAGACGCGCGGCGCGATCACCACGGCCGTCCCGTAGGCGCATACCTCCGTGCCCACGTCGGCGGCCTCGGTGACGTCGAAGCGGAACATCAGCACCGCGTTCGCGCCGCGCGCCCGCGCCTGCTCGATCAGCCGCTCCATCGCCTGGTTGCGGGTCTCCACCAGGGTCTTCGTCAGACCCTTCAGCTCGCCGCCGACCAGCGACTTCAGCCCGGCGCCTATCTGGCTGCCGATGTGCCGCGAGCGCACGGTCAGGCCGAACACCTCGCCGATGACCTGCTTGACCTCGTACCCCGGCACGTCGTTGGTCGTCACCACCAGCACGTCCGACTGGGACGTCTGGCCGCCGCCGTACTCCTCGATACCCATGTGCGTGTACCTCCTGAACATAAGCTTGGCTTTCGCGAAGATCGTACGCATCAGGGAAATCCCTGACCGATCCCGGACACGCCCCTCATCCACCCCGGAGTGATCCCCGGACGATCCACCGGGGCCCCCGGGCGCGCGCCGCAGGAACTGGGGGTGTTCACTTCGCGTTGATAGCTTGGACAGGGCTGTCCGTACGACAATCCTTCGCACGCCCTTCGCCCCGCCCCCACCGACCGCAGGAGTCCGGAACCCGTGAACACGCTTGCCCTCGGACCGAGCTGGCTGGACCCGGACTATCTGATCCAGACCTTCGGTCCGATCGGTGTCCTCGCCATCGTCTTCGCCGAGTCCGGCCTGCTCATCGGCTTCTTCCTGCCCGGTGACTCGCTGCTCTTCACCACCGGTCTGCTCGTCACCACGGGCAAGCTCGACTACCCGCTGTGGCTGATGTGCACGATGATCGTCGCCGCGGCCGTGCTCGGCGACCAGGTCGGCTACCTCTTCGGCCGCAAGGTCGGCCCGGCCCTCTTCAAGCGACCCGACTCCAAGCTGTTCAAGCAGGAGAACGTCGAGAAGGCGCACGAGTTCTTCGAGAAGCACGGCCCGAAGTCCCTGATCCTGGCCCGCTTCGTGCCGATCGTCCGGACCTTCACGCCGATCATCGCCGGCGTCAGCCGGATGAACTACCGCTCCTTCATCGTCTACAACCTCATCGGCGGCGTGCTGTGGGGCGCCGGCGTGACGCTGCTCGGCTCCGCGCTCGGCAAGATCGAGTTCGTCAACAAGCACATCGAGCTGATCCTCGTCGGGATCGTCCTGATCTCCGTCGTTCCGGTCGTCATCGAGGTCCTGCGGGCCCGCTCGCAGTCCAAGAAGAACCCGGCCCCGGCCCCGGAGCAGTACGACGCGTACGGCACCCCCGGTGCCCCCACCCCGCCCGCCGAGCGCGGCCGCCACGCCAAGCGCTGACCTCAGCCGATACACCGGTACACCAGTACACCGATACACCGATGGCCCGGTTCTCCCCGACGGGAGAACCGGGCCATCGGTGTATCGACGCGTCGGCGTATCGCCGCAGGTCAGAAGCCTCGGGTCCGCTTCGCCGCCCTGCGGGCCGCGGCCGCGCCCGGGGCCTGCATGAACATGCGGGCCAGTTCGCCTCCGAGGTTCACGCCGATGGCGATCGCCAGCGCCAGCGCCGCCGCCTTCGCCAGCGAGGTGAAGCCCTGGTCCAGGTTGTTCTGGGCTATGGCGAGGACACCGAAGTACATCGCCGAACCGGGCAGCAGCGGCCCGATGGCCGCCGTCACGTACGGCAGCGACGACGTGTGGTGGTAGCGGGCGATCAGCTGCCCGAACAGGCCGACCAGACCGGCCGCCACCGCCGTCGACACGACCGCGGACCCGCCCGCCGTCACCGCTATCGACGCGTAGATGACCCACGCCACGCCGCCGTTCAGCGTCGCGAACAGCACCGTCGACCGCGACTGCTGGAGCAGGATCGCGAAGGTCGCGCACAGCACCATCGACGCCAGGATCTGGACCACCGGCCGTTCCACCGGCCGCAGCACGCCCTCCGGGTTCAGCGGCGCCCCGACCTGCACCGCCAGGTACAGCACCGACAGCACGCCCACCACGATCGCCACGAAGAAGTAGCCGACTTCCAGGAGCCGGGCCGACGCCGTGATGTAGAAGCCGGTCAGACCGTCCTGGACGGCCGCGACCAGCGCCCGCCCCGGGATCAGCGCGAACAGGCCACCGGTGATCACCGCCGACGGCCGCAGGTCCGCGTGGAGCAGTGTCAGCGCCACCCCCATCGCCGCCGGCGGCATCGCCGCGACCAGGAACTGGTAGAACTCCGGCAGCCCCTGCCCCGCGCACAGCCACGCCAGCCGGTCGCCCAGCATCGCGCCGAGCGCCGCCACGAAGAACACCGTCGGACCGCCGCCGAGCAGCACCGACGCCGCCCCGGCCAGCACACCGGCCGCGACCGTGAGGAACCAGCCGGGATACGGGTGCCGGTTGCGCCGGATCTCCGCGAGCCGCCGGTACGCCTCCTCCGGCGGCACGTCGTGCTCCGGGTCGGCGATGTCGGCGAGCAGCTGGTAGACCGCCGCGAGGCGGGTGTAGTCGGTGCCCCGGCGCCGGACCGTACGGTTCGCGGTCACCGGGTCGTCCACCAGCGACGGCTGGTACGTGATCGACAGCAGCGTGAACGTCACCGTCGGCTCGCAGCGGTCGAGCCCGTACGAGCGGCAGATCGCGAACATCGCCGCCTCGACGTCCTCCGCGCCCTCACCGCCCGCGAGCAGCAGCTCGCCGATACGCAGCGTCAGGTCGAAGACTCGGGCGACCGGCGGCCCCGCCTCGTCGGTCTTGCGGGCGGCCTCCGGCACCGGCCGGTCGGCCAGCGGCAGCCGCAGCATGGTCCGCATCCGGTCCTGCCAGGGGGCGTCCTCCGCCATCCGGACCAGCGGTATCCCGTACGCGGGAGTGAACGCGGGCGGCGACGTCTTGGCCGAATAGGTCGACGGCGTCGCGAAGGCGGAACCTTCCTGCTCCGGTGCCGGCGGGGGTTCCGGCGCGAGCCCGCTCGGCAGCGCGAACTCCGACGTCGTCGAATGCGGCTCGTCCTCCACCGGTTCGCGCGGTTCCACCCCGACCGGCGGGACGAACGCGCTGCGCGCCTCGTCCGATTGCGGCTTCCGGTCCTCCGGCGCCTCGTCGGGCTCCTCCGGTTCCGCCACCACTCTGTCCGCCCTCATTCCGGCCTGGTACCCGTACCGCCCGATCCCATTCCGGTTCGGCTGAAGCCCAGTATGTACGCGCGAAGGGCGGCGCACCTCGGCAGGTGCGCCGCCCTTCCGCGAGTCGGGGGACCGTCAGTGGCCGCCCTCCTCCTTGAAGCGCTCGTACGACTTCACGATCTCGGCCTCGGCCTCGGCGCGGCCGACCCAGTCGGCGCCCTCGACGGACTTGCCGGGCTCCAGGTCCTTGTAGACCTCGAAGAAGTGCTGGATCTCGAGGCGGTCGAACTCCGGCACGTGGTGGATGTCGCGCAGGTGCTCCATGCGCGGGTCCGTCGCCGGGACGACCAACAGCTTGTCGTCGCCGCCGGCCTCGTCCGTCATGCGGAACATGCCGATGGCGCGGCACTTGATGAGGCAGCCCGGGAAGGTCGGCTCGTCCAGGATGACGAGGGCGTCCAGCGGGTCGCCGTCCTCACCGAGGGTGTTCTCGACGAAGCCGTAGTCCGCCGGGTAGGCGGTCGACGTGAAGAGGCGGCGGTCCAGGCGGATCCGACCGGTCTCGTGGTCGACCTCGTACTTGTTCCGCGACCCCTTCGGGATCTCGATGGTGACGTCGAACTCCACGGGTGGATCTCCTCCTGAATCAACACATGTCAATGCTCGCGACGACGCGCGGTGGTTAAGTGTCTCTCACACCCGCAGTCGATCGCGAAAGGGGCTGGTCGCCACATGCCTGAGCCGAGAACCTGGCAGGTCGTGGCGGGCTCCGCCGTGCTCGGTCTGGCCCTGGCCGTGGGCGCCGTCGCCGTGGCCGGCCCGTGGGACTCCGGTCAGCGTAAGGCCGAGCGGGACCGCGCGGTCACCGCCGGTGCGCGAGGTGGCGCACATCACTCCCCCGACTCCGCCGCCGGGGACCCGCGCCGGCCCGCGCCCGCCCCCAGCGCCCCCGCGGTGCTCGGCGCCCTCGGCCTGACCGACGGGTCCGGCAGCCACGGCAACACCAAACCCTCGACGATCACCCGGCCGGGCGACGACCCCGCCGCCCTCGCCGCCCTGCTCGGGCCGCTGCTCGCCGACCCCGGACTCGGCCCGCTGCGCACCGCCACCGTCGTCGACGCCACCACCGGCAAGCGGCTGTACGGCGTGGGCGCGGGCACCCCGATGACGCCCGCGTCGACCGTGAAGATCGCCACGACGACCGCCGCGCTGTCCGCCCTCGGCCCCGAGCACCGCATCGCGACCACCACCGTCGGCAGCCCCGACGGGCGCACCGTCACCCTCGTCGGCGGCGGCGACCCCACCCTCGACCACACGCGCCTCAAGGCCCTCGCCGATGCCACCGCCCGGGCCCTGAAGGCCCCGAGCGCGTCCGGTGCGTCCGGTGCCTCCGGCCCCGACACCGCCGTCCGCCTCGCGTACGACACGAGCCTCTACCAGGGCCCCGTCCTCCACCCCATAGGGCCCAACGAGAACATCGCCCCGGTCACCGCCCTCATGACCGACGAGGGCCGGCTCGACCACAGTCACCACGGCCCCGCGGACCGCAGCACCGACCCGGCCCGCGACACCGCCGCCGCCTTCGCCGGCTACCTGGAGAAGGCCGGCCTCACGGTCGAGGGCGACCCCCGGCCCGGCAGGGCCCCGAAGAGCGCCCGCCCTCTCGCCCGTACCGAGTCGGCACGCCTCGACGACCTCGTCGAACGCACCCTCACCTACAGCGACAACGACCTCGCCGAGGCCCTGGTCCGGCAGACCGCCCTCGCCCACAAGAAGCCCGCGAGCTTCGCCGGCGCGGAGCGGGCCGTCCACGACGAACTCGCCCGCCTCGGCCTCCCGCTCGCCGGCACCCGGTTCGCCGACGGCAGCGGACTCGACCGCGCCGGCAAGGTCACCGGCGCCCTGCTCACCGGCGTCCTCACCCGGGCGGCCGACCCGGCCCGCCCCGCCCTGCGGCCCGTCCTCACCGGCCTGCCCGTCGGCGGCTTCAGCGGCACCCTCGCCGAGCGCTACGGCACCGCCGCCACCACCGCCGGCGCCGGTCTCGTCCACGCCAAGACCGGCACCCTCACCGGCGTCAACACCCTCGCCGGCACCGTCGTCACCCCCTCCGGCCGCCTCCTCGCCTTCGCCTTCCTCGCCGGCCGGACCAGCGCGCCCGACGCCGCCCAGACCGCCCTCGACCGGCTCTCCACCGCCCTGGCCCGGCCCGCCCGGACCGCCACGTCCCCGCACTGACCCGGCGGACTCACCGGACCGCCGTCCGGGCCCGCTCGGAGGGACCCTTCCCGGCTCCGGCCCCGGGCCACCCCCGACCCGGCCCCGAACGATCCCTGATCCCCACCCCGAGACACCCCCGAGGCATCCGCCGGGCCGCCCCGGAACCGTCCCCGAACCGGCGCCCGAACCCTCACCGATCGGGCGCCGAGAACGTACGGTTGACGCATGACGAGCATCGGTGGTGCAGGCACATCGGGGATGGTCGACTGGAATCTCGCCGTCGCGACGGCGACCCGTCTCGTCCGGCCCGGCCCGGAGGTGAGCCGCGACGAGGCCCGCCGCGTCGTCGCCGAACTCCGCGAGCACGCGAAGGCCGCCGAGGCCCATGTCCGCGCCTACACCCGGATGATCCCCGAGGGCCACGAACCGGACGACACCCCCGTCCTCGTCGTCGACCGGGCCGGCTGGGTCAAGGCCAACGTCGCCGGCTTCCGCGAACTCCTCACCCCGCTGCTCGACAAGATGCGCGAACGCCGCTCCGGCACCCCCGGCGGCGCCGTCCTCAGCGCCGTCGGCGGCAAGGTCACCGGCGTCGAACTGGGCATGCTCCTGTCCTTCCTGGCCTCCCGCATCCTCGGCCAGTACGAGACCTTCGCCCCCGCCACCCGCGACCTGCCCGCCGCCGCGGGCGGCGGTGGGCGGCTGCTGCTCGTCGCGCCCAACATCGTCCACGTCGAACGCGAGCTGGACGTCACCCCCCGCGACTTCCGCCTCTGGGTCTGCCTCCACGAGGAGACCCACCGCACCCAGTTCACCGCCGTCCCCTGGCTGCGCGACCACCTCCAGGGCGAGATCCAGGGCTTCCTCGCCGCCACCGACGTCGACCCCGCCACCGTCGTCGAACGCCTGCGCGAAGCCGCCCAGGCCCTCGCCGGCGGCAACCGCCCCGAAGGCGAACAGGGAGAACCCGGCCCCACCCTCGTCGAACTCGTCCAGACCCCCGAACAGCGCGAGATCCTCGGCCGCCTCACCGCCGTCATGTCGCTCCTCGAAGGCCACGCCGACTACGTCATGGACGGCGTCGGCCCCGACGTCGTGCCCACCGTCGCCGAGATCCGCGAGAAGTTCCAGCAGCGCCGCGCCCGCGGCGCCTCCCGGCTCGACCTCGCGCTGCGCAAACTCCTCGGCCTCGACGCCAAACTCCGCCAGTACCGCGACGGCGAACGCTTCGTCCGCGCCGTCGTCGACCAGGTCGGCATGGAAGGCTTCAACCGCGTCTGGACCTCCCCCAACACCCTCCCCACCAAGTCCGAGATCACCCGGCCCGCGGAGTGGGTGGCGCGGGTGCACCGGAAGGCGGACTCGTAGGCTCGTAGGACGAGTACGCCGGGCGGACGCGCCGGACGGACATGCCCCGGGAACATGCCGGACGGACACCCTGACCGGCGGTCGAACAACCGAGAACCCCGCACACCCCGCCAATCACCCGTCCGAGGGACCGTAGACGGCGGGTAAGGCGTGCAATGCTCGGGCAGCGGCCGGGTTCTGTCACCATCGACGCACTCTGAGTGACCGAAGCGAGTGACCGAACCCCCACCCCCGGCCGTTAAGACTCCGATCGAGGCACCCCACACTCTCCACGAAGGGCACCGGACATGGGTCCCCATCCTGCGGTCGCGGCGATACGCCTGGCGGTCCGCCGCGTACTCCACGACGTTCTCACCGAGCACCGGACCACCGGCCGGGCTCCCGGCACGCCCCCCGGCGGACACCCGCTCGTGCTCGTCGCCTGCTCCGGCGGCGCCGACTCCATGGCCCTCGCCTCCGCGCTCGCCTTCGAGGCGCGCAAACTCGACGTCCGGGCCGGCGGCGTCACCGTCGACCACGGCCTCCAGCAGGGCTCCGGCCAGCGCGCCCGCGAGGTCGCCGACCGGATGACCGCCCTCGGCCTCGACCCCGTCGAGACCATCGCCGTCACCGTCGGCCCCGAATCCACCGCCGCCGCCCACGGAGCCGCCTACACCGGCACCGCCGCCCGCCGCGTCGGCCCCGAGGCCGCGGCCCGCGACGCCCGCTACGCCGCCCTCGACGCCGCCGCCGAACGCCACGGCGCCACCGGCATCCTGCTCGGCCACACCCGCGACGACCAGGCCGAAACCGTCCTCCTCGGCCTCGCCCGCGGCTCCGGGATCCGCTCCCTGTCCGGCATGGCCGCCGTCTCCGGCGTCGCCGGCCGCTACCGCCGCCCCTTCCTGGAACTCGACCGCCAGACCGTCCGCAAGGCCTGCATCGCCCAGGAACTGGCCATCTGGGACGACCCGCACAACACCGACCCCGCCTACACCCGCTCCCGGCTCCGCCACGAGGGCCTGCCCGCCCTGGAGAAAGCCCTCGGCAAGGGCGTCGTCGAAGCCCTCGCCCGGACCGCCCAGCTCTCCCGCGACGACGCCGACGCCCTCGACGCCTGGGCCGCCCACGCGGAGGCCGACGTCCGCGACGAGGCGGGCCGCCTCGAGTGCGCGAAGCTCTCCGGACTGCCCCCCGCCGTACGCCGCCGCGTCCTGCGCCGTGCCGTGATCGCCGAGGGCGCTCCCGCCGGTTCCCTCTTCGCCCGGCACATCGAGGAAGTCGACCGGCTGATCACCGGATGGCGTGGTCAGGGGGCCATCAACCTGCCCGGCCGCGTCGAGGCACTGCGTCAGGGTGGCAGACTGGTCATTCGGCAAGGCTGACAGCAAAGTCGCAAGCTGCAACGAAAGTGACCCGGGTGAACGAGAAGGACATGGGCACCGACCTCCAGTCGGTGCTCATCACCAAGGAAGAGATCGACGCGAAGCTGGCCGAGCTGGCCGCGAAGATCGACGCGGAGTACGCGGGCAAGGACCTGCTCATCGTCGGTGTCCTCAAGGGCGCCGTGATGGTGATGGCGGACCTGGCGCGCACGCTGTCCTCCCCCGTCACCATGGACTGGATGGCCGTCTCCTCCTACGGAGCAGGCACCCAGTCCTCCGGCGTGGTCCGGATCCTCAAGGACCTCGACACCGACATCAAGGGACGGCACGTCCTGATCGTCGAGGACATCATCGATTCGGGCCTGACCCTGTCCTGGCTCCTGTCGAACCTCGGTTCGCGCGAGCCGGCCTCCCTCGAGGTCTGCACCCTCCTGCGCAAGCCGGAGGCCGCGAAGGTCGCCCTCGACGTGAAGTGGGTCGGCTTCGACATCCCCAACGAGTTCGTCGTGGGATACGGCCTGGACTACGCCGAGAAGTACCGGAACCTCCCGTTCGTCGGCACCCTCGCCCCGCACGTCTACGGCGGCTGAGAACCCGGCGCCCCGGGGAACCCGCACCGTCTTCCTTCCGTTGAAGCATGGGAAGGCGGTCGCGGGCGCCGATGCTGGGGTACCGTCCGAAGAACAGCTTTTTCACACCGCAGCTCTTCACAGCAGCATTTCCCTAACAGCATTCACCTACGGGCAGGAGGGACGGGGCGCCGCTTACGCCCCGTATGGATGGACGTGAAGCGATACTTCCGTGGGCCGGTCATGTGGATCGTGCTGGCCGTCCTCGCCGTGGTCGTGCTGATGCAGGTCGTCGGCTCGTCCGAGGGCTACAAGACGGTGGACACCGGCAAGGTCGTCCAGGCGATCGACAAGAACCAGGTCAAAACCGCAAAGATCACCACCGGTGACGAACAGGTCGTGAAGATCGACCTCGTCGACGGTGTCCAGATCAACAAGAGCAGCAAGGTCCAGGCCAACTACATCGGCACCCAGGGTGTCACGCTGGCCGACAAGCTCCAGGAGAAGTTCGAGGCCGGGCAGCTCAAGGAGGGCTACACGGTCTCTCCGACGAAGCAGTCCCCGTTCGTCTCGGTCCTGCTCTCCCTGCTGCCCTTCGTCCTCATCGTGGTCGTCTTCCTCTTCCTGATGAACCAGATGCAGGGCGGCGGCTCCCGAGTCATGAACTTCGGGAAGTCCAAGGCCAAGCTGATCACCAAGGACACCCCGAAGACGACCTTCGCGGACGTCGCCGGTTCCGACGAGGCCGTCGAGGAACTCCACGAGATCAAGGAATTCCTCCAGGAGCCAGCCAAGTTCCAGGCCGTCGGCGCCAAGATCCCGAAGGGTGTGCTGCTCTACGGCCCGCCCGGAACGGGCAAGACCCTCCTCGCCCGCGCCGTCGCCGGCGAGGCCGGAGTGCCGTTCTACTCGATCTCCGGCTCCGACTTCGTCGAGATGTTCGTCGGTGTCGGCGCCTCCCGTGTCCGCGACCTCTTCGAGCAGGCCAAGGCCAACGCCCCGGCCATCGTCTTCGTCGACGAGATCGACGCGGTCGGCCGTCACCGCGGCGCCGGCCTCGGCGGCGGCCACGACGAGCGCGAGCAGACCCTCAACCAGCTGCTCGTCGAGATGGACGGCTTCGACGTGAAGGGCGGCGTCATCCTGATCGCCGCCACCAACCGGCCCGACATCCTCGACCCGGCCCTCCTGCGCCCCGGCCGCTTCGACCGGCAGATCGCCGTCGACCGCCCGGACATGCAGGGCCGTCTGGAGATCCTCAAGGTCCACCAGAAGGGCAAGCCGGTCGCCCCGGACGTCGACCTCGGCGCCGTCGCCCGCCGCACCCCCGGCTTCACCGGTGCCGATCTGTCCAACGTCCTCAACGAGGCGGCGCTCCTCACCGCCCGCTCGGACAAGAAGCTGATCGACAACGCGTCGCTCGACGAGGCCATCGACCGCGTGGTCGCCGGTCCGCAGAAGCGGACCCGGATCATGTCGGACAAGGAAAAGAAGATCACCGCGTACCACGAGGGCGGACACGCCCTGGTCGCGGCGGCCTCCCCGAACTCCGACCCGGTCCACAAGATCACCATCCTGTCCCGCGGCCGGGCCCTGGGCTACACCATGGTCCTGCCCGACGAGGACAAGTACTCGACCACGCGCAACGAGATGCTCGACCAGCTCGCCTACATGCTGGGCGGGCGCGCCGCCGAGGAACTGGTCTTCCACGACCCGACCACCGGCGCCGCGAACGACATCGAGAAGGCCACCGCCACGGCCCGCGCGATGGTCACGCAGTACGGCATGACCGAGCGGCTCGGCGCCATCAAGTTCGGCGGCGACAACACCGAGCCCTTCCTCGGCCGCGAGATGGCGCACCAGCGCGACTACTCGGAAGAGGTCGCCGCGCTGGTCGACGAAGAGGTCAAGAAGCTCATCGAGACCGCGCACAACGAGGCGTGGGAGATCCTGGTCGAGAACCGCGACGTCCTCGACAACCTGGTCCTGGCGCTCCTGGAGAAGGAGACCCTGGGCAAGGAGGAGATCGCCGAGGTCTTCTCGTCGATCATCAAGCGCCCGGCCCGTCCGGCCTGGACCGGTTCGGCCCGCCGTACGCCCTCCACCCGCCCGCCGGTGCTCTCGCCGAAGGAGCTGGCCCTGACCAACAGCGCCAACGGCTCCTCCACGACGCCGCCGGTGGACACCACCAAGACGATCGAGGTGACCCCCGAGGACACCCCGGACGCCTGACGCCGGACCTGAGCCGGCCGCCGGGAGACCGACGGCCGGGCCCCGGAATGGAAGCCGCGCCCCCGCAGGTTTTAGCCTGTGGGGGCGCGGCCTATTTCGCGCCATGTCAGTAGACAGACGGAACGAGGCACACATGACCGACCCGGTGACGCTGGACGGCGAGGGCACGATCGGCGAGTACGACGAGAAGCGCGCCGAGGCCGCCGTACGGGAGCTGCTGCTCGCGGTCGGTGAGGACCCGGACCGCGAGGGCCTGCGCGAGACGCCGGCGCGCGTGGCGCGGGCGTACAAGGAGCTGTTCGCGGGCCTCTGGCAGAAGCCGGAGGAGGTGCTCACCACGACCTTCGACCTGGGCCACGACGAGATGGTCCTGGTGAAGGACATCGAGCTGATGGCGACCTGTGAGCATCATCTGCTCCCGTTCCACGGGGTGGCGCACATCGGCTACATCCCGGCGGAGTCCGGGAAGATCACCGGCCTGTCGAAGCTGGCCCGCCTGGTCGACGTCTTCGCCCGCCGTCCCCAGGTCCAGGAGCGGCTGACCACGCAGATCGCCGACTCGCTCATGGAGATCCTGGAAGCCCGCGGCGCGATCGTCGTGATCGAGGCCGAGCACATGTGCATGACCCTGCGCGGCGTCCGCAAGCCCGGCGCGAAGACGACCACCTCGGCCGTCCGCGGCCAGCTCCGGGACGCGACCACGCGCGCCGAGGCGATGTCCCTGATACTGGCGCGCTGATCCGCGGCGGATCGGCGTCCCCGTGACGAAGCCCCTGGGGCCGGCCTGACCGGTCGGCCCAGGGGCTTCGTCGTGCCGTATGGCGGTGGGTCAGGAGACCGGGGCGCGGCCCGGGGTGTCGTGGTCGTCGTCCTCCGGGAGCTTGCAGACGCGCTCCAGGAAGAGGGCGGCGGCGATGACGCCGATGCCCGCGACGACGGAGAGGCCCGCGTAGAGGGCCTGGTCGCGGCGGGCGGGGATGTCGAGGGAGCCGAGCAGGAAGACGCCGATGCCGCCGTACAGGCCGGCGACGAGGGCGGCGACGAGCGCGCTGGCCTGGCCGAAGACGACGGCGCGGGCGGCCATCAGCGGTTCGACGCCCTTGGCACCGGGACGGCGCTCGCGCTGGGCCTTGAGCCGGGCGCGGAGCGAGAGGGCCGTGGCGGTGAGGACGACGGCGATGACCGCGAGCACGATGGGCGCGGCGAGCGGCACGCTGGGGAGCGTGCCGAGCGCGTCCCAGAGGCGGGTGGCGCCCCAGGAGAGGATGCCGGCGGCGACGAACAGTCCGGCGAGCACCTTGAGCCGCAGTTGTTTCACCGGGTGTCCTTCGTCGGGGCGGGCGGACGGTCTCTGACGAGATTAACGACTACTCGGGCAGCCGCAGTTCCAGGTCGCCGCGCGCCACGATGCCGTCGCGGCCGACGGCGGCGAGCAGGTCGGCGACGGTGCCGTGACCGGGCAGCGCGGCGTCCGGGGCGACGTCGTGCCACGGGGCGAGGACGAACGCGCGCAGGTGGGCCCGCGGGTGCGGGAGGGTGAGGACCGGATCGTCGGAGACGACATCGGCGTACGTGATGATGTCGACGTCGATCGTGCGGGCGCCCCAGCGCTCGTCGCGGACCCGGTCGAAGGCCTCCTCGATCGCCTGGGCCCGCTCCAGGAGCGAGGACGGCGGCAGGGTGGTCTTCACGAGGACGACGGCGTTGAGGTACGAGGGCTGGGTGCCGGGCTCGACGCCCCAGGGCTCGGTCTCGTAGACGGGGGAGACGGCCTTCACCCGGAGGCCGGGGGTGTCCTCCAGCGCGTCCACGGCGCCCTGGAGGGTCTCCAGGCGGTTGCCGAGGTTCGAGCCGAGGGCGAGGACGGCCCACTTCGGGTTCGAGAGGGTGATGTCGGCCGCGTCGACGGCCGCGGTGACGGCGGCCGGGACGGGCTGCACGGTGGGATCACTCTGCGGGTGCTTCATGCGCGGCTCCGGGTGATGGTGACGGTCACGTCGTCGAAGGGGACGGTGATCGGTGCGTCCGGCTTGTGGACCACGACCTCGACCTCCTCGACCTCGGCGTGCTTGAGGCACTGTTCGGCGATGCGCTCGGCGAGGGTCTCGACGAGGTCGACGGGCTCGCCCCGGACGATCTCCACGACCTCCTCGGCGACGATGCCGTAGTGGACGGTCTTCGTCAGGTCGTCGTCGGCGGCGGCTGGGCGGGTGTCGAGGCCGAGCGTGACGTCGACGATGAAGGTCTGGCCCTCCTCGCGCTCCTTGGGGAAGACGCCGTGATGCCCTCGGGCCTTGAGGCCGCGCAGCGCGACACGATCCACGCGAATCACTCCTGCCTGTCGTACCTGTCGTGCGTTCGGTTTGGCCAGCTCCGGCCCGTTCGGACGGCCGGGTGTCCACCGTCGAATCTACCTGCGGGGTCCGACGGCCGGGCCGGGGGCTCTGGCCCGGACCGCGACCCCGTCCGGCTCTGCTGCTCTGACCTGCGCTTTTGCGGGGCGTGTGAACGGCCGTCGCGGTGGGTGGTGCCGCAGGTGCGTCAGGTGAGGCCGTGGCCTCAGGTGGTCAGGGGGCCGCCGGCGTCGTCTGGATGGTCCGGATTGCCGGTGTCATCCGCATCCGTCTCCGGGATGACCGGAGAACCGTGGTGGGACCACACCTTCCACCCGTCGGGCGCACGGCGGAAGACATTCGTCGCGACGACGAGCTGCCCGACGAGCGGGCCGAGCGCGGCACCGTCCTCGGCGGGCCCGCCGCTGAGGATGTTCTCGGTACAGGTGAGCACGGCGATGTCGTCGGCGAGCGAGATCTCGACGTCGGTGAGGAAGAACTGGATGTAGTCCGTGTTCGCCATGATCAGGGCGTACGAGCGGAGCACCTCGCCGCGCCCGCTGAGCACGGGCCAGCCGGGGTGGACGCAGGAGACGGGGGTGCCGCCGTCGTCGAGCCAGAGGTCGCTGACGGTGTCGAAGTCGCCCTGTTCCACGGCCTCGTAGAAGGCGGTGTTGGCGGCCTCCACGGCCGCCCGGTCCGCTGCCCGGTGGCCGCCGCCGGCCCGCCCGTGGCCCGTACCCCTGTCCCGGCCCGCACGCCCATACAGGCCCGCGTCGTCGTCCCGGCCCGCGTCGTGGTCCCGGCCCGCGTCGTGGTCCCGGCCGCGCCCGGCGCCCGCGCCCGTGTCCCGGCTGTCTGAGTCCCCGCGGCCGCCGGTCACCGGGCTCCTTCGACGGCTCTGGCGACCCGTACGGCGTCGGCGGTGGCCCGCACCTCGTGGACCCGGACGGCCCAGGCGCCCTCGTGGGCGGCGAGGGCGGAGACCGCGGCGGTGGCGGCGTCGCGCTCGCGCGCGGGCGGCGGGGCGGCGCCCTCGTGGGTGGTGAGGACATGGCCGAGGAAGCGCTTGCGCGAGGCGGCGACGAGCAGCGGCCGGCCGAGGGCGCGCAGCTCGGGGAGGTGCGCGACGAGCGCGAGGTCGTGCGGGGCGAGCTTGGCGAAGCCGAGGCCGGGGTCGACGATCAGCCGCTCGGGGGCTATGCCGCCGTCGACGACGGCCTCCATACGCGCGCGAAGCTCGGCGACGACCTCGCCGACGACGTCCTGGTAGACGGCGCGGCTGTTCATGGTGTCGCTGAAGCCGCGCCAGTGCATGACGACGAACGGGACCTCGGCGGCGGCGACGGCGGGGACCATGGCGGGGTCGGCGAGGCCGCCGCTGACGTCGTTGACGAGGGCGGCGCCGGCGGCCACCGCCCGGGCGGCGACGGAGGCGCGCATGGTGTCGACGGAGACCGTGACGCCCTCGGCGGCGAGGCCGCGGACGACGGGGACGACGCGGCGGAGTTCCTCGTCCTCGTCGACGCGGGGCGCGCCCGGCCGGGTGGACTCGCCGCCGACGTCGACGAGGTCGGCACCCTGGGCGACGAGGTCGAGGCCGTGCTTGATGGCGGCCGTGGTGTCGAACCAGCGCCCGCCGTCGGAGAAGGAGTCGGGGGTCACGTTGACCACGCCCATGACCGCGCAGCGGTCCCACTCCGGCAGGCCGAGGGCCGTGCCCCGGTCGATCGTCGTACTCATGCCTCCAGCGTAGGGGGTGGTTTCCGGCCGCGTTTCAGGCCGCGCGCATCTCCTGGTCGGAGGAGGTGGGGGTGAGGTGGGCACAGGGCTGCGGGCCGCGGGCGCGGGAGCGGCGGGCGAAGAGCCGGGGGAGCGGCAGGGAGACGTTCACGAAGCCCTCGGCCTGCATGGCGGCGAAGCCGATGCGGGGCAGGTCGCTGCTCTTGCGGTAGACGACGAAGCGGGGCTCCCAGCGTGGCTGGAACTTGGCGTTGAACTTGTACAGCGACTCGATCTGGAACCAGCGGGAGAGGAAGACGAGCAGCCCGCGCCACATCCGCAGGACGGGTCCGGCGCCGATCTTCTCGCCGCGGGCCAGGGCGGCGCGGAACATGGCGAAGTTGAGGGAGATCCGCTCGATGCCGAGGCGGGGGGACTGCTGGAGGGCGGCGACGATCAGGAGTTCGTTCATGCCGGGGTCGGCGGCGCGGTCGCGGCGCATGAGTTCGAGCGACATGCCGTCGGGGCCCCACGGGACGAAGTGGATGATCGCCTTCAGGTCGCCGTACGGGGAGGCGGAGCCGTCCCCGGCGCCGCCGGCCCCGTCGGGGCCCTCGGCGTCGTCTTTGTGGGCGGTCGCTATCACCGCGTCCCCGTCGCCGGGGCCGCCGATGCGGCCGAGGGCCATGGAGAAGCCGCGCTCGGTGTCGGTGCCGCGCCAGTCCTCGGCGGCGCGGCGGATCCGGGCGAGCTCGCCGTCGCTGAGGTCGCGGACACGGCGGACCTTGGTGGTGTAGCCGTTGCGCTCGATGCGCTTGACCATCTGGCGTACGTTGCGCATCGCGCGGCCGGACAGGGAGAAATCGGCGACGTCGACGATGGCCTCGTCGCCGAGTTCGAGTGCGTCGAGGCCGGTCTCGCGGGTCCAGACCTGGCCGCCGGTCTCGGAGCAGCCCATGACGGCGGGGGTCCAGGAGTGCGCCTTGGCCTCGTCCATGAAGCGTTCGATGGCGCCGGGCCAGGCCTCGACATCGCCGATGGGGTCGCCGCTGGCGAGCATGACGCCGGAGACGACGCGGTAGCAGACGGCGGCCTTGCCGCTGGGGGAGAAGACGACGCCCTTGTCGCGGCGGAGCGCGAAGTGGCCGAGGGAGTCGCGGGCGCCGTGCTGCGCGAGCAGGGCGCGCAGCCGGGTCTCGTCGTCCTCGGTGAGCCGGGCGGCCGGGTGCTCGGGGCGGAAGGCGAGGTACGCGGTGGTGAGGGCGGTCAGCATGCCGAGGGCGCCGAGGGAGTAGCCGACGGTCCAGTCGGTGTCGCCGGTGTAGGCGACGGGGCCCTCGAAGCCGAACAGGCCGTACAGGACGTGTTCGAGGCGGTCGGTGAGGCTGGGGCTGCCGACCACGCGGCGCGGGTGGGCGCTGACGATGACCAGGCCGAGGACGATCGAGCCGGCGCCCATGAGGACGAAGTTGGCGACCGCGCGCCAGCGGCTGCGGGGGTCGGGCAGCGCCGCGAACTGGCCGCGGTGCCGGACCAGCAGCGCGAGGAGCGCGAGCGACAGCACGGCGCCGGTGACGGAGTGCCGCCAGGCGAACTGGGCGACGGCCCCGAGCGGCAGCAGCACGACGGCGGCACGCCAGGCGCGGCGCTTGTCGCGCTTGAGGCCGTGCGCGAGGAGCAGCAGCAGGATGCCGACGCTGAGCGACAGGGCCGCGGAGAGCGGCCCGAGCGTGCCGGGGAGGACCTCGGCGACGGCGTGCATCCGGCTGGCGCGGAAACGGGGGAAGACCCCCGCCGCGACATCGATCAGACCGATCAGCGTGCAGGCCGTACCGACGAGTGCGGGGACCCTTTCGGGGCGTGGCCCGCGCACGATCCGGCGCAGGCGACCCGGAACCGATCCTGACTTGTCCCCATCTACCGTGACAGACATCGCTTCCCGTGCTTCCCGTCGTTCCGCGAGTAATCGTTGATCCAGCGGTGGCCACAAGGTGCTTTTCGGGCCGTACCGGAGGTTTGCGCCCTCTAGGACGGAACAGCGGTGGGGCGGGTTCACTCCGCCGTCAGGGAAATTTCCGGGGAAGACCAGGGTAGAAAGCTCAGGCGTCACATGGGTCTCACCAGTAACTACGTTCTCGCCCTAGCGGTCACCGCGGCAGTCGTGCTGTTCATCGCCACCGTGTGGCTCTGGCCGCGCCTCGCGCGCGCCGGCTGGCGCACGGTCTTCGGCCGGATCGCGCTGCTGCTCGCCACCCAACTGGCCCTGTTCGCGTCGGTCGGTCTGGCGGCCAACAATTCCTTCCTCTTCTACGGATCCTGGGCGGACCTGTTCGGCCAGGAGCAGGGCATGGGCGAGGTCGTCACCCATGCGGCCGGATCCAGAGAGGTGAAGGTCGTCGGACGCCAGGCCCTGGACGTCCCCGGCGGCGGCAGCCCCGCCGTCGGCGGGCAGATACAGAAGGTCGTGATAGCCGGGCAGGAGACCGGCATCACCTCACCGGCGTACGTGTACCTGCCCCCCGAGTACTTCCAGCACCGCTACGCCAAGGCGACGTTCCCGGCGGCCGTCGTGCTCACCGGATATCCGGGGACGGCGGAGAACCTGCTGAAGGGGCTGCACTACCCGAAGACCGCCTACGAGCAGGTCAAGAGCGGCCGGATGCGGCCCATGATCCTGGTGATGCTGCGCCCGACCGTGGCACCGCCCCGTGACACCGAGTGCGTGGACGTGCCGAACGGGCCGCAGACCGAGACCTTCTTCGCCGAGGACCTGCCGACGGCGATCTCGGCGACGTACCGGGTCGGGACCCAGGCCCGGAACTGGGGCTTCATGGGGAACTCGACCGGCGGCTACTGCGCCCTGAAGATCGCGCTGCACCACCCGGACCGGTTCGCGGCCGCCGCCGGCTTCTCCGCGTACTACAAGGCCGCGGACGACGTGACGACCGGTGACCTGTTCCACGGCGACGAGGCCGCGCGCAAGCGGGCGGACCTGCTGTGGAGCCTGGACCACGTGCCGCCGCGGAAGGTGTCGTTCCTGGTGACGACGTCGCGGCACGGCGAGGACAACCTGAAGCCGACGATGGCCTTCATCCGGAAGGTGCGGCCGCCGGCCCAGGTGGCCTCGATCGTGCTGCCCAGCGGCGGCCACAACTTCAACACCTGGAACCGGGAGATCCCGCCGGGCCTGGTGTGGATGAGCCGGCAGCTCAGCGCGGACTGACACCGTCGGTGGTGCGGCGGCGCAGCGCCCGGTGCACGCCGGCGGTGGTGAGGGTGCCGAGGACCCGGGCGGGGTCGCCGGGGGCGTGCACGGCGATCACGCCCGCGTCGTCCTGGAGGAGGGCGGCGAGGGCGTCCTGGAGGGAGGCCCCGAGGGGGACGCGCGGCGCGCCGGGGACGGGGGGCTCCCCGAGGGGAGTCTTCTGTACGGGGAGGGGTACGGGCGCGGGTACGGGCCCGGGGGCAGCCGGACCGGCCACCGGGTCGAGGTCGGCCTCGGTCAGCGGGGTGACGGCGAGCCGCCGCAGCGCGCGGTCCGCGCCGACGAAATCGGCGACGTACGGGTTCGCCGGGGCGCCCAGCACGGTGGCCGGGGTGTCGAACTGCTCGATGCGGCCCTGCCCGTAGACCGCGATCCGGTCGCCGAGCCGGACCGCCTCCGCCAGGTCGTGCGTGACGAGCAGCACCGTTTTGCGGACGGTGGCCTGGAGGTTCAGGAACTCGGTCTGGAGCCGCTCGCGCACCACCGGGTCGACGGCGCCGAACGGCTCGTCCATGAGGAGCACCGGCGGATCGGCGGCGAGCGCGCGGGCCACTCCGACCCGCTGCCGCTGCCCGCCCGAGAGCTGCTCGGGGTAGCGGTGACCGTAGAGGCCGGGATCGAGGCCGACCAGGTCCAGCAGCTCGGCGGCCCGCTCGCGGGCCCGCGCCTTCTTCCAGCCGAGCAGGGCGGGGACGGTGGCGGTGTTGTCGAGGACGGTGCGGTGCGGGAAGAGGCCGACCTGCTGGATGACGTAGCCGATGGTGCGGCGCAGCCGGACCGGGTCGACGCCGGCGACGTCCTCGCCGCCGAGCAGGACACGGCCCGCGTCGGGCTCGACCAGCCGGTTCACCATCTTCATCGTGGTCGTCTTGCCGCAGCCGGACGGGCCCACGAGCGTGACCAGCTCCCCCTCGGCGACGTCGAAGGAGAGGTCGTCGACGGCCGTCGTTCCCCCCGCGCCGCCGGCTCCGTCCCTCGCGTTCGGGCCGTCGGGGTACCGCTTGGTCACGTGCTCGAACCGGATCATGGGACCCCATTCTGACCCCGGCTCCGCGCGGTGTGAAGAAAGTATCCACAGGGCGTAGGGGGCTTGTCAGTGGTGAGGAATAGGGTCGCCAGAAGCGGTGATCGATGCGACGGTTGACCGCGAGCGCGCGGTGACGGGGGTGAAACGGCGCATGGCCGAGGCGAACTGCCTGGTGACGAACGACTGGATCTGCGGGGAGTATCTGCGCACCCGCGCCCAGGAGTTGACAGACGCCACCCTCCAGCACATCGGCATCACCGCCGTGTCGGTGCTGCTCGGCATCGTCGTCGCGTTCCCGCTCGCCCTGCTCGTACGGGCCCGGCCGCGCCTCGCCGGCCCGGTCCTCGCGCTCACCACGCTCCTCTACACGATCCCGTCGCTCGCGATGTTCTCGCTGCTCCTGCCGCTCTTCGGCCTGTCGTCGGCGCTCGTCGTCACCGGCCTCGTGCTGTACGCGCTGACGATCCTGGTCCGCGGCGTCCTGGCCGGCCTCGCCGCCGTGCCCGCCGAGACCCGCGAGGCGGCGCGCGGCATGGGATACGGGCCGGGCCGCCTGCTGTGGGAGGTCGAACTGCCGCTCGCGCTGCCCGCCCTGATGGCCGGTATACGGATGGCGACGGTCTCCACGATCGCGCTCACCACGGTCGGCTCGCTCGTCGGCCGCGGCGGCCTCGGCAATCTGATCGAGGACGCGCTGCCCACGTTCTTCAAGGCCCAGGTCCTGACCGCCGCCGTCCTGTGCGTGCTGCTCGCCGTCGCCGCCGACCTGCTGCTGCTCGGCCTCCAGCGGCTGCTCACCCCCTGGAATCGGCCGCCCCGGCCGGCTCGCCGGCGGACGGCCGCCGTCCGGCCCGGGGAAGGCGGCTGACATGGGTGTGCTCACGGACGCGTGGACCTGGCTGGCCACCGGCGCGCACTGGACCGGCGAGGACGGGGTCGGACACCGGCTCGCCGAGCATCTCTACGTCAGCGGCGCCGCGCTGCTGTTGGCCTCGGCCGTCGCCCTGCCGCTGGGCCTGTGGCTCGGGCACCTCGGGCGCGGCGGCACGCTCGCCGTCAACATCTCCAACGCCGGCCGGGCCGTTCCCGTCTTCGCGGTCCTCGCCCTGTTCATGGTCTCGCCGCTGCGCAACGCCGGCTATCTGCCGACGGTCATCGCGCTCGTGCTGTTCGCGATACCCCCGCTGCTCACGCATGCGTACGTGGGCGTTCGGGAGGTGGACCGCGCGGTCGTCGAGGCCGCCCGGGGCATGGGCATGTCCGGCGGGCAGCTCTTCCGCGCCGTGGAACTGCCGCTCGCCCGCCCGATGCTGATGACCGGTCTGCGCTCGGCGGCGGTGCAGGTCGTGGCCACCGCGACCCTCGCGGCGATGGTCGGTCTGGGCGGCCTCGGCCGGATCATCACGGCCGGGTTCAACACGTACGACACCCCGCAAGTCGTCGCCGGAGCCGTGCTCGTGGCCGCGCTCGCGCTCCTGGTCGAAGGGGCGCTGGTGGCCGCCGACCGGCTCGGCGGCCGGCTGTTCGGCCGCGCCGGGGGCCGGGCCGGGAGCCGCGCCGGAAGCCGGGCCGGCAGGCGGACCGGGGACAGGGACGCTCCTCAACAGGACAACGGGAATGGGTGATCTGGTGGGCAGGACCTCGCGCCTCATGGGTGCGGTACTGGGTGTGGCCGCGCTGACGGTCTCGCTGGCCGCGTGCGGCGGCGACAGCCTGGAGAAGTCGAAGGACGCCGGCGCGGGGAGCGGTGGCGCGGGCGGCAAGGACGGCGGCAAGGGCACGCTCGTCGTCGGCGCGGCGGCCTTCACCGAGTCGAAGGTGCTCGCCGAGCTGTACGCCCAGGCGCTGGGCGCCGCCGGATACGACGCGAGCGTCACCACGGTGAAGAATCGCGAACTGTACGAACCGTCCTTGGAGAAGGGCGAGATCGATGTCGTTCCGGAATATGCCGCGACGCTCGCCGAATTCCTCAACGCGAAGACGAACGGGCCGAAGGCGCCCGAGGAGAAGCCGGTCGCCTCCGGTGATCCGGCCGCCACCACCGCGGCGCTGAAGAAGCTCGCGGAGCCGCGCGGACTGAAGGTGCTCGCGGTCGGCGAGGCCGTCGACCAGAACGCCTTCGCCGTGAGCGCCGAATTCGCCCGGAAGAACAAGCTGAAGACGCTTTCCGATCTCGGCGCGGCCAAGCTGAAGGTGAAGATCGCGGCCGGTGACGAATGCGCGATACGGCCCTTCTGCGCACCGGGTCTGAAGAAGACCTACGGCATCGACGTGACCGGCGTCGACCCGCGGGGAGTCGGCACTCCGCAGGCCAAACAGGCCGTCAAGGACGGCGTCGACCAGATGGTTCTGACGACGACCACGGACGCCACCGTCGACTCCTTCGGACTCGTGTTCCTCGACGACGACAAGAAGCTCCAGAACGCGGACAACGTCCTGCCGGTGGTCCATGCCAAGGACGCCGGTTCGCCGGAGATAGCCGCCGCACTCGACAAGGTGACCGCCGTCCTGACAACGGCGGATCTCGCCGAACTCAACCGCAAGGTGGACGCCGAGCGCGCGAAGCCCGAGGACGTCGCCAAGGCCTATCTGGAGGCGAAGGGGCTGCTCAAGAAGTAGTCGCCGGACAAGGGGAATCGGCAGGTCCGGTCCGGTTATGGCGGCGGGCCGGACCGGCCACGACGAGAACGCGCCAAGAGTTTGCCGGGGTCGTCCCCCATACGCCGCCTACGCACGGTAAATTTCAGGCCATGCCACGTGGACGTCATCGCCATTCCCCACCCCTGCACAAGCTCCTGCCGCCCGTCGCGGTCGCCGGGGCCGCTGTCGTCTGTGCCGCGGGCGCCTGGATGTTCGGTGATGCCGTGATACTGAGGCTGCTCGTGGCCGCCGCGGCGGCCGCCGCCGTCACCGGCACGGTCCTCATGCGCAGCCGCGACCACAGCGCCGGCCGCCAGGTCGCCGAACTGACCCGGGCCCGCGCCGCCGACCAGTGGAAGACCGAGGAGCGGATCGCCGAACTCGAGTCCGACCTGGAGGAATCGCGCGAGCTGCGCGCCCGCCTCGACGCCAAGCTGCGCTCCAAGCGGGTCGAACTGGCCGGTCTGCGCAGCGAACACGCCGACCTGCTGCGCCGTTACGCCACCGCGGAGACCGAGCGCGCCAGCGCCCTCGAAGGCCGCCGGGTGCTCGCCCTGGAGAGCGGCACCGCCGCCGCCAAGACCCCGGCCGCGCTGCCGCCGGCCACCTCCACGGCCGGGTCCGCGCCCACCCCGGAGGCGTACCGCCGGGCCGCCGAGGCGCTGCTCGCCCTGGAAGCCCGTGCCGCGCGCGCCCACGCGCCGGAGCCCGCGGCCGAGCCGGCCCAGCCCGCCGAGGACGCCCAGCCCGACCAGTCGGCTCAGCCCGTCCAGTCCGCCGAATCCGCAGAGTCCGCAGAGTCCGTGGAGGACACCGCGGAGACGGCGGACGACGCTCAGGCGGAGCCCGAGGCCGAGGTCCAGGCCGAGGCCGTGACCGGTCCGGCGACGCCCGAGGCGGACCCGCACACCCAGCCGTCCGCACCGTCCGCCCTGCGCACGGTGCCCGCCGCGGCCTCGATCGTCCCGTACGCCGCCCGCCGCCCCGTGCCCCGCCCCAGCGGCGGCTTCGACTACTTCGGCACGCAGGTGGCGGCCGGCGCGAAGAAGGCCGCCGCGATCGAGGCCGCCCTGGACACCGACCTCGCCGACGTCGTCGGCGACGAGGTCCTGGCCGACGCCACCGAGCGCCCGACGGCCGAACAGCCCGCCATCGGCCAGGTCATCGACCTGACGGCGCACGACGAGACCGAGCAGCTGGACCTGACCGAGCTGCGCGGGGCGGTCAACTCGTAACGGCACCCCGACGACGTACACGTACGGCGGGAGCCGGTGGACCACCGTCCACCGGCTCCCGCCTTCTTCATGTCCGTGTGGCGCTACGTGGCGCCACTCGGCCTTACGTGGCGCTATTTATCGATGTCTCCGACCACGAAGAACAGCGAGCCCAGGATCGCCACCATGTCCGCGACCAGCGTCCCCGGCAGCAGCTCGGTCAGCGCCTGGATGTTGTTGAACGACGCCGAGCGCAGCTTGAGCCGGTACGGCGTCTTCTCGCCCTTGGACACCAGGTAGTAGCCGTTGATGCCGAGCGGGTTCTCCGTCCAGGCGTACGTGTGGCCCTCCGGCGCCTTCAGGACCTTCGGCAGCCGCTGGTTGACCGGCCCCGGCGGCAGCTCCGCCAGCCGGTCCAGACACGCGTCCGCCAGCTCCAGCGCGTTGTGCGTCTGGTCGAGGAGGCATTCGAACCGGGCCAGGCAGTCGCCCTCCGAGCGGGTCACCACCCGCAGCACGCCCTTGAGTTCCCCGTACGCCAGATACGGCTCGTCCCGGCGCAGATCGAAGTCGACCCCCGACGCGCGGGCGATCGGCCCCGACACCCCGTACTGGTGCACCGTCTCCTGCCGCAGCACCCCGACCCCGCGGGTACGGCCCCGGAAGATCTCGTTGCCGAGCACCAGCCGGTCGTACACGTCCATCCGGGAGCGCACGTCCGCGACCGCCTGCCGCGCCCGCCCGAGCCAGCCCGCCGGCAGGTCCTCCTTGAGGCCGCCGACCCGGTTGAACATGTAGTGCATCCGGCCGCCGGACACCTCCTCCATCACCGCCTGGAGCTCCTCGCGCTCCCGGAACGCGTGGAAGACCGGCGTGATGCCGCCCAGCTCCAGCGGATACGAGCCGAGGAACATCAGATGGTTCAGCACCCGGTTCAGCTCCGCGAGCAGCGTCCGCGTCCACACGGCCCGCTCCGGCACCTCCATGCCCAGCATCCGCTCGACGGCCATGACGACCCCGAGCTCGTTGGAGAACGCCGACAGCCAGTCGTGCCGGTTCGCCAGCATGATGATCTGCCGGTAGTCCCGGGCCTCGAACAGTTTCTCCGCCCCGCGGTGCATATAGCCGACGACCGGCTCGGCCTCCCGCACCACCTCGCCGTCGAGCACCAGGCGCAGCCGCAGCACGCCGTGCGTGGAGGGATGCTGCGGCCCGATGTTCAGCACCATGTCGGTGCTCTCCGCCGCGCCGCCGATGCCGACCGTCGTCTCCCGCTGCGCCCTCTGCGTCATGCCGCTCAGTATCTCGCGGGGGCGCCGATCCGCTGGACCAGCCAGAGGAAGTCGCCCAGACCGCCCGGCGCGGTCAGCTCCGCCGCCTCGCCGGCCGCCGCGAGAGCGCGCACGTAACCGGCGGGATCGGTGGAGGCCAGCGCGAGCGGGGGGCGCGCGCCGGTCACCCCGAGGGAGCGCAGCGCCTCCCGCTGGGTGACGATCTCCCCGCCACCGACATCGGGCACGCGCGCGCGTACCGCTGCCGCGCACGCGTCCAGCGCCACATGCGCGGTCAGGTCACAGCTGCCGTCCGGCACCGGCGCGACCTCCCGGCCCTCACGGAACGCCGCCAGCGTCCCGAAGGGCGGCCGCGCGGCCCGCAGGTGGGCATAGTCCACGGCGACCGCGGTCCCCGCCGCCAGCGCCCCGACCGCCGCCGCCCACGCCTCGTCCCGGCTCCGCCCGATCTCCGCCCGCTCACCCGGCTCCCCGAGCGGCCACCACCGTTCCAGCCACGCCGCGTCCGCCCCGCCCACGACCGCGCCCAGCCGCTCCGTACCGCCCGCGTCGACCTCCACGTACCGCGCCGCGCCCGCCGCGTCGACCTCGGCCACCTCCACCGGCACGTTGTCCAGCCACTCGTTGGCGAACAGCAGCCCCCGCGCCCCCTCCGGCACCCGGTCCGTCCACGTGATCCGCGGATCGAGGCCCGCGGGCCGGGCCGCGCGCTCCACCCCGTACGCCCGCACCCGCAGTCCCTCCGGCACCGCGGCCGGCCCCCCGGTGAGCAGCTCGGTGAGCAGCTCGCCGCGCCCGGCGCCCATGTCCACGAAGGCGACCTCGTCGCTGCCCAGCTCCTCGGCCGTCCGGACGAGCAGCCGGGCCACCGCGCCCGCGAACAGCGGCGACGCGTGCACCGACGTACGGAAATGACCGGCCGGCCCCTCGGGGCGCAGGAAGAACCCGCCCGGCCCGTACAGCGCCTCCTCCATCGCCGCCCGCCAGCCACGCCAGTCCCGCCCGCCCCGTCGGTCCCGCGGCCCCCGTGCCTCCCGCGTCACCCGCGTCTCCTGCCCAGGTCCCTGGCGCGTCTCGTCCCTCACGGACCCCAGTCTCCCCTGTGCCTCCACCTTGGGAAGTAGGTGCCGGGGCGGAAGGATCGGACCCACGGTTGACTCCCGCACCCGTCCGCCTTCCCTACGCTTTGACACGTGCAGCGCATCTACGAATTCCTCCGCGGACACCCGACGGGCGTCGACGTCTCCTGGGCCGTCGTCCTTTTCGGGCTCTCGTGGGTGGGCGCGCCCCCGCTGACGGACTCGCTCGCCGCGTACGCCGTCGCCTCCACGCTGCTGAGCCTCGTGGTCGCGCTGCGCCGGCGCGTGCCCGAGAGGATGCTGCTGCTCACGGTCGCGGTCGGGCTCTTCCAGCTCGTCTTCGGAGTGAGCCCGTTCGTCTCCGACTTCGCCATGCTCGTGATCATCTACACCGTCGCCGCGACCGAGGGCCCCCGCTGGGCCTCCCGGCTCGCGCTCGTCGGCGGGCTGAGCGCCTCGACCATCTCCCAGCTGGCCTGGCCCCCGGAGATGCCGCACGCCCGCGGCCCGCAGATCTTCTTCGCCGTCATCATGACGGTGCCGTTCGCGCTGGCCTGGGTCCTCGGCGACTCCCTGCGCACCCGCCGCGCCTACTTCGCGCAGCTGGAGGAACGCGCCGCCCGCCTGGAGAAGGAACGCGAGGCCCAGGCCAAGGTCGCCGTCGCCGCCGAACGCGCCCGGATCGCCCGCGAACTGCACGACGTCGTCGCCCACAACGTGTCCGTGATGGTCGTCCAGGCCGACGGCGCCGCCTACGTCATGGACAGCTCGCCCGACACCGCCAAGCAGGCCCTGGAGACCATCGCCGGCACCGGCCGCCAGGCCCTCGCCGAGATGCGCCGGCTGCTCGGCATCCTGCGCACCGGCGAACACCAGGAAGCGGGGGAGTACGTGCCCCAGCCCGACGTCCAGCAGATCGAGGACCTGGTCGAGCAGGTACGCGGCACCGGCCTCGCCATCGACTTCAAGATCGAGGGCACCCCGCGCCCGCTGCCCAGCGGCGTCGAGCTCACCGCGTACCGCATCGTCCAGGAAGCCCTCACCAACACCCGCAAGCACGGCGGCCCGGACGTCGGCGCCAGCGTCCGCCTCGTCTACTTCGACGACGGCCTCGGACTGCTCGTCGAGGACGACGGGCGCGGCGCGCCGCAGGAGATGTACGAGGACGGCGGCGCCGACGGGCGCGGCCACGGCCTCATCGGCATGCGCGAGCGCGTCGGCATGGTCGGCGGCACCCTCGACGCCGGCCCGCGTTCCGGCGGAGGCTTCCGCATCAGCGCCCTGCTCCCCCTGAAGCCCGCCCACTAGAACCCTGCCCCTTGACCCCCCTGCCCCCCGACCCTCTAAGGAACCTCCCTTATGTCCATCCGCGTGATGCTCGTCGACGACCAGGTGCTGCTGCGCACCGGTTTCCGCATGGTGCTCGCCGCCCAGCCGGACATGGAGGTCGTGGCCGAGGCGGGCGACGGGGTGGAGGCGCTGGAGGTGCTGCGGGCCACGGACGTGGACGTGGTGCTGATGGACGTCCGCATGCCCAAGCTCGACGGGGTCGAGACGACCCGGCGGATCTGCGCCGACCCCGACGCGCCGAAGGTGCTCATCCTGACCACGTTCGACCTGGACGAGTACGCCTTCTCCGGGCTCAAGGCGGGGGCGAGCGGCTTCATGCTGAAGGACGTGCCGCCGGGCGAACTGCTCGCCGCGATCCGTTCCGTGCACAGCGGTGACGCGGTGGTCGCGCCGTCCACCACCCGCCGGCTGCTGAACCGTTTCTCGGCGATGCTGCCGTCCACCGGCCAGGACGCCCGCGCCGCCGACAGCGCGCTGCACCGGCTCACCGAACGCGAGCGCGAGGTCATGCTGCTGGTGGCGCAGGGCTTGTCGAACGGCGAGATCGCCGCCCGGCTCGTCCTCTCCGAGGCGACCGTCAAGACCCACGTGGGCCGGATCCTGACCAAGCTGGGCCTGCGCGACCGCGTGCAGGTCGTGGTCCTCGCGTACGAGACGGGCCTGGTCCGGGCCGGAGGCGGCGGCCGCTGACGTCCTGACACCGTCGCCTCCGGCCCGGACTCAGCGGAGGACGGACTCCAGGAAGTCGCTGCCGAGCCGGGCGACGACGGGGAAGTCCAGCTGGTGCAGCACGTACCGGCCCCGGCGCTGGGTGGTGAGCAGCCCGGCCTTCTTCAGGACGGCGAGGTGGCGCGACACCTCGGGGGCGGTGATCGCGTACGCGTCGGCCAGCTCGCTCGTCGAGTACGAGCCGCGCGCCAGGCTCCGGCACATGTTCATCCGCATGGGGTGGGCCAGCGCCTCCACCCGGGCCCGCACCAGGTCGACCGGCTCGGTGCCGCCGACCTCGTGCGCGGCGGCCGGGTAGTGGATGACCGGCTGCCAGCCCGGCCCGTACACCGCCGTGAGATGCGGCCAGCCGAACACGGTCGGGATCAGCGTCACCGCGGTCCCCTGGGCCGAGGTACGGCCCTGCACCAGCTTGTCGACGACGATCCGGCTGCCGTGGGCGTCCTCCTCCAGGCTCAGCGCGGGGGAGGCGGAGGCGAGGGCCTCGGCCAGGCCCTTGCGGCGCAGCAGCTCCGACTTGTGGCGGGCGTCGGAGGCGAGCTGGAAACGGACCCGGCGCCACGTGTCGCCGAAGAACGCCTCGTCGCAGTCCTCCAGGAGCCGGCGGATCCAGGCCCGCATCCCGGCCGGGTCGGCCAGCACCCGTTCGACGAACGCCGCCTGGCGCGGGCCGCGCGCCGCCGCCAGGTCGAGCGCCCGGCGCCGCGACTGCTCGTCGACCAGCGGAGAGGGCAGGCCCCGGCCGTAATGGGCGGTGCTGCACGAGATCTCCAGGGCGGAGCCGACGAACTTCTCGTCGTCGAACCGGTCGATGTCGTCCAGCTCCTCGGCGAGGGTCTCGCGGGGCTGGGCGGGGATCAGGAAGTCGGAGCGGGTGGACCGCCACATGAAGTCGGCCTCGTGCAGCCGGTCGGCGAGCTCGGGCTTCAGCGCGGCGGAGGTCGCCGTCGTCCAGGCGTGCTGCCGGGGGTGGTGGGCCGGTTCGGACAGGGCGTGCAGGGCGTTGCCCAGCTCGGCCAGCGGCGAGGGGCAGAAGGTGATCCGCTCGTGCGGCAGTCCGGTGATGTCGATGGTCACGCTCACCCCCCTATGGTGCCGGGGCCGGGGCGGGTTCTGTCGTCCCGTTTGACGAGGGCCGTCAAACGGCGGGCGGGGGCGGGGCCGCCAGACGCACGGTGAGCGCATGAACGCACTCCACCAGTACCTCTTCGACAGCTACCGGGCCGCCCGGCTCGGCGAAACCCCTCCACCGGCCCCCGGCACCCACGACCGCGCCGTCCTGCGGGCGGTCCTGAGGTGGGGCCGGCCTCCCCGGCCGAAGACGGGGGCCGTCCCGGGGACGGGCGAGGCTCCGGGGCAGAGATCCGAGCCCCGGCCGGGCCGGGGACGGGGTGAGGACAGATCGGGCGAGGGACGGGGCTAGGACGGATCGGGTGAGGGGCGCGGGGCAGGGGCGGGCGCCCGGTGTCGTGTCAGCCCACGACCCCGGGCACGACCAGGCCCGTCTCGTACGCGATGACCACCGCGTGGGTCCGGTTCTGCGCGCCGAGCTTGGTCAGCACGTTCCCGACGTGCGTCTTCACCGTCTCCAGGCGCACCCCGCACGACCGCGCGATCTCCGGGTTGGACAGGCCCGTGGCCATCAGCCGCAGGACCTCTTCCTCCCGGCCCGTCAGCGCCGCCCGCGGCAGCGCCTCGGCGGAGTCCCGCGGGCGGGCGGTGACCATGCGGCGCAGGGCCGCCGGGAAGAGGATCGCCTCGCCCGCCGCGACCACCCGCACCGCTTCCGCGATCTTGGGGACCGGGAGCCGCTTGAGGACGAAGCCACTGGCCCCGGCGCCGAGCGCGGCGGTGACGTAACCGTCGTTCTCGAAGGTGGTGATCACCACGACCTTCGGCGGCTCGGCCGGCCCGGTCGGGGTGGTGGGCTCGGCCGGCCCGGCGAGGAGCCGGCGGGTGGCCTCGATGCCGTCGAGGCGTGGCATCCGTACGTCCATGAGGACCACGTCCGGCCGCAGCAGCCGCGCCCGCTCGACCGCCTTGACCCCGTCGGCGGCCTCCCCGACCACGGTGATCCCCGGCTGCGGACCGAGCAGCGTGCACAGCCCGCTGCGGGTCACCGCGTCGTCGTCCGCGATCAGCAGGGATACGGGGGCGAGGGGGGTGGCGGGAGAGACGGGAGGGGCCTCGGCGGCGTCCGGACCCGGGGTGGCCGCCGCGCCCGCGTACGAGCCGGTCATGCGGCCGACCGTACCGGCAGCCGGACCGCGAGCCGCCAGTGCTCCGGCCCGTCCGGACCGGCCTCGAACGCGCCGTTCAGCAGCCGTACGCGCTCGGCGAGCCCCGGCAGGCCGTGCCCGGACGTCGGGAAGGAAGCCCCCGTACCCGGTTTCGGCCCCGTCCCGCGACGGTTGACCACACCGAGCTCCAGCGCGTCCGGTCCGGCCGCCACCGTGACCCGGACCGGACCGCCCGCGCCGTGCCGCAGCGCGTTCGTCAGCCCTTCCCGCAGGATCCGGTACGCCGCCCGGGAGAGCGTCCCCCGTACCCGCGTGAAGTCGCCCGAAATCTCCGGCTCGACCACCGTGCCCGCGTGCCGCAGCCGGTCCAGCAGCTCGGGCAGGTCGGCCAGGTTCCGGGCCGGCGCCGTGCCGCCCTGCTCCCCGCGCAGCACGCCCAGCACGTAGTCCAGATCCTCCAGGGCGGCCCGGGTCGACTCCTCGATGCTGCGCAGCGCGGCCCGCGCCGCCACCGGGTCGGCGCCCGGCACCTCGCCCGCCACCGCCGCCTGGATCGTGGCGGCCGTCAGCGTATGACCGATCGAGTCGTGCAACTCGTGGGCCAGCCGGTTGCGTTCCGCCAGCTCCCGCTCCCGCTCCGCCGCCAGCGCGAGCCGCTCGGCCGACGACGGGCCGAGCAGCCTGGGCGCCAGCCGGCGCAGGGCGTACGTCACCGCCGGGCACAGCGCGACCGCCGTCAGCAGGCAGACGAGCGCCGCCACCCAGCTCTGCCAGCCGCTCTCCGGCCGCAGCGACCAGCCACCCACACTCAGCCCGGCCTCGGCGCCCGCCCAGCCACCGGGCAGGAGAAGGGCCGCGAGGAACAGCAGGATGCTCAGCTGCGCCCCCGCCCACCCCAGTGCCACGTGCGCAAGCAGCCAGACCGGGGTCCGCCAGCGGTCGGCGCCCGGAGCGGGCGAACCAGCCGCCACGGCAGCCGGCGAGCCCGCCCGCCGGCGGTCGTCCACGGGGTCCGGCAGCGGCACCCCCAGCATCCGCCGCGCGCACGCGATCAGCACCCGCCGCGTCGTACGGGCCAGCCCGATCACACCGATCAGCACGGACCAGACCAGCAGGGCGAGAGCGCCTTGCACGCCCACGGGCGTGGACGGCCACATCAGCGGTGGCAGCACCGCGAACGGCAGCAACGGCAGGCTCGCCAAGGCGCGCAGAACGAGTGGGACTCGCAGACGCCCCTCTTCGCCCGGCCAGGCCATGCACCGGGCCCTGCGCGGCTTCCGGATGCTCACCGTCGCGGGCGGCGAGGGACACGGCGTCCTCTACGCGCCGGACGGCGACTCCTGCGCGGACAAGGCCGCCACGACCTACCTGACGACGGGCCGGCTCCCCGCCGAGGACGTGACCTGCCAGGCCACGGACGCGCGGAAGTAACAGGGCCCCGGGCCCCCTCCGGACCCCCTCCGCCCCCGGCGAATCTCAGTCCCGGGGGCCTCCCCCCCCGCCCCCCCACCCCACCCCCTCGCCCCCGCCCACCCTGTGTCCGGGCATGACCTCCGGGGTCATCGACCGTGCTCGCTCGCTGCAGCAAGGTGGTGTGCGTCAACGGGATCACAGCCTGAGGAGCGACCATGACCACCACATCTGCCGCCAGCACCGCGAGTTCGGTCACCGAGGCCACCCGGCACGTCGTCCAGGAGTTCCTCGCCGCCCGCATGGCCGGCGACGTCGCGCGGCTCGTCGAACTCTTCGCGGACGAGGTCGACTGGCTGCTCGCCGAGAACCCCGGCGTCCCGTGGATCCGGCCGCGCACCACCGGCGCCGAATGCGCCGCCCAGTTCACGGAACTGGTCGAGCACACGGTGGCGGAGGACGGCCGGGCCTCCGTCGACGCGTTCCTCGTCGACGGCACCGACGCCGTCCTGACCGGGCACGTCTCGGGGACCGTGCGCGCGACGGGGAAGACCTACGAGGGCCCCTTCGCCCTGCGGCTCACCGTCGAGGACGGCCGGATCACCCGGCATCACCTCTACGAGAACAGCCTGTCGATCGCCGAGGCGTGCAAGCCTTCCTGATTCCCGACCCGCCGACCTGGTGACCTACTGACCTACTGACCTACTGACCTACCGACCTCCCGAGTTCTCGCGTTCTCGAATTTCCGTTTTCCGCATCCGGTCAGGCCCGGGCACGGGCCCCGCCGAGGGCGCCGCCCCGAGGGAGACGGGCCGCCGGCCGTGCGGAAGGCCCGGGCCCTCCCGCAGGGCCGCGCGCTCAGCCCGCACTCCTGGCCGCGGGCCCTACGCCCGCACGCGCGCCAGGAACCCCCGTACAGCCTCCTTCACGTCCTCGGCCGTCCACTCCAGACCCGGTGCGTTCACCGTCACCTCCGTCGACGCCACCCCCGGCGGGCCGCCCGCGGGCGCCGGGAACCAGCGGCGGAACAGGGCGGTGCCGGTGTCCTCCGCGAGGGCCACGCCCGCCGCCGTGAGGGCGTCGGCCTCGTACGGCAGCCACACCTGGAACTGGTGCGTCATGGGTATCTCCGGGTGCACCCGGAACCAGCCGACGCCCTCCTTGGCGAAGGCCTCCCGCAGCGCCTCCGCCACGATCCGCGCCTGCGCGATGTACGCGGGCAGCCGCGGCAGCTCGGTGTCGAGGCCGCGCAGCGCGGAGAGCGCCACCGGGTACTGCTGGAAGAGCATGCCGCCGTAGCGGTGGCGCCACAGCCGGGCCTCCTCAACCAGCTCCTCGGGCCCGACGAGCGCCGCGCCGGAAAGGCCGCCGAGCGACTTGTAGAACGAGACGTACACACTGTCCGCCAGGCCCGCGATCTCCGGCAGCGTGCGGCCGAAGTGTGTCGTGCACTCCCACAGCCGGGCCCCGTCGAAGTGGACGACCGCGTCCCGCTCCCGGGCCGCCTCCACCGTCTCCACCAGCTCGTCCCAGGACGGCAGCACGAATCCGGCCTCGCGCAGCGGCAACTCCACCATCAGCGCCCCGAACGGCTCCGGGACGTCCCGTATCTCGTCCGCCGTCGGCAGCCGCGGTTCCTCGGTCGGGTGGACCGTGCGCAGCCCGCTCACGGTGCCGAACGCGGCGTCCTCGTGCACTTCCGGATGGCCGAGCGGGTGGAGGGCGACGACCGGGTTGCCGGTGCGGCCGGCCCAGCAGCGCAGGGCCACCTGCTGGGCCATCGTGCCGGTGGGGAAGAAGACCGCGGCCGGGAAGCCCAGCTCCTCGGCGACCCGCCGCTCCAGCTCCTCCACCACGCCCGACCCGTACACGTCGGGCACCTGCCCCGCGTGCGGCGTGGTCTCGGCCCAGTCCGCCAGCTCCCGCAGCCCGTCGGCCACCGTGGTGTCCAGCGGCGCGTGCCACAGCCTGCGCGCCGCCCCGCGGAACACCCGCGCCCGGTACTCCCCGTCCATCGGCGCCGCCTGCTCGTCCCGAGCCGTCGCCGGCGCTGCCTCTTCGCGTCGCTCTTCCGCGAGCCGATCGGATTCCATGGCCCGATGATGGGTCATGCGGGGGCTTTCGAGCACGGGGTTATCCACAGCCTCGGGATGATGGTCATACCGCCGACGCGCATGCCCCCCGACCGGCCGAGGGCCTGGCCCACCGACCGGCTCACCGACCGACCTGCCGAACCAGCCCGCCGACCGGCCGGCCGGCACCCCATCGACGGACCGCCGACGGACCGCCGGTAGACCGCCCCGCAGACGGTCGGCGGCCCGCCCGCCGACCACCGTTTCCCCGGCGGTTTCCCCGGCGGTTTCACCCCCGCCCCGCCCCCGCCCCGCCCCCGCCCCGCCCCCGTCCCGTCCCCCGCGGACAGCCCGTGAGGGGCCCCGAACGCTGGCGTAGCATGACGAGAAATCGTCCGGTACCCCCCGCGGACTGGAACGGAAGGCCGAACCCCACACCGTGAACGCACCCCCAGAACCCCAGCCCCCCGAGCCCCGGCAGCCCCACGTGGACCGTGCCGAGGACCGCCCCGCCCGGCTCACCGTCGGAGTCGTCGGAGCCGGCCGCGTGGGCCCCGCCCTCGCCTCCGCGCTCCAGCTCGCCGGACACCGTCCGGTCGCCGTCTCGGCGGTCTCCGACACGTCCCGGCGCCGCGCCGCGATCCTCCTGCCCGACGTCCCCGTCGTCGAGCCCGCCCGCGTGCTCGCCCTCGCCGACCTGGTCCTGCTCACCGTCCCCGACGACGCCCTGCCCGGGCTCGTCGAGGGTCTGGCCGAGACCGGCGCCGTGCGCCCCGGCCAGCTGCTCGTGCACACCTCCGGGCGGTACGGCGTCCAGGTCCTGGACCCGGCCCGCCGGGCCGGCGCCCTGCCGCTCGCGCTGCACCCCGCCATGACCTTCACCGGCACCTCGGTCGACGTCCAGCGGCTGGCCGGCTGCTCCTTCGGCGTCACCGCCCCCGAGGAGCTGCGCCTGGCCGCCGAGGCCCTGGTCATCGAGATGGGCGGCGAGCCCGAGTGGATCGAGGAGGCGAACCGTCCGCTCTACCACGCGGCCCTCGCCCTCGGCTCGAACCACCTGGTCACCCTGGTCGCGCAGGCCATGGAGCTGCTGAGCGCCGCCGGGGTCTCCGCCCCGGACCGGATGCTCGGCCCGCTGCTCGGCGCGGCCCTCGACAACGCCCTGCGCTCCGGCGACGCCGCCCTCACCGGCCCCGTCGCCCGCGGCGACGCGGGCACCGTCGCGGCCCACGTGGCCGAACTGACCAAGCACGCGCCCGGCACCGTCGCCGGCTATCTCGCGATGGCCCGCGCCACCGCCGACCGGGCGCTCGCGCACGGCCTGCTCAAGCCCGAGCTGGCCGAGGATCTGCTGGGCGTGCTCGCCGAGGGGGACGACCACCGATGACCACCACCCTGACCCCGGTCCGTACGGCTGCCGACCTGCTCGCCCTGCCGCACGGCGGCGGCCCCCGCGCCGTCGTCATGACCATGGGCGCCCTGCACGAGGGCCACGCCACCCTGGTCCGCGCCGCCCGCGACCGCGTCGGCCCCGACGGCACCGTCGTCGTCACGGTCTTCGTCAACCCGCTGCAGTTCGGCGCCGGCGAGGACCTCGACCGCTATCCCCGCACCCTCGACTCCGACCTCACCCTCGCCCGGGCGGCCGGCGCCGACGCCGTTTTCGCCCCCTCCGTCGACGAGGTGTACCCGGGCGGCGAGCCGCAGGTACGGATCACCGCCGGCCCCATGGGCGAACGCCTGGAGGGCGCCTCCCGGCCCGGCCACTTCGACGGCGTCCTCACCGTCGTCGCCAAACTGCTCCACCTCACCCGTCCCGACCTGGCCTTCTTCGGCCAGAAGGACGCCCAGCAGCTGGCCCTGATCCGGCGCATGGCCCGCGACCTAGACTTCCCGGTCGAGATCGTCGGCGTGCCGACCGTCCGCGAGGCCGACGGCCTCGCCCTGTCCAGCCGCAACCGCTACCTCTCCACCCCCGAGCGCCACACCGCCCTCGCCCTGTCCCGTGCCCTGTTCGCGGGCGGCGACCGGCTCGCCGCCCAGGAGGCGCTGCACGCGCGCGCCACCGCCCTGCCCGGCGCCCAGGGCCGGGTCGGGGACCGCGCCGAGGCACTGTCCCGGCTCGGCGAGGCCCGCGCCGCCGCCGACGCGCACGCGGTCGCCCAGGCCGCCGACCGCTGCGGCGCCGGGGCCGGTGCCGTACGGGCCGCCGCCCGTGCCGTCCTCGATGACGCCGCGAAGGCCGAGCCGCCGCTCAACCTCGACTACCTGGCCCTCGTCGACCCGGCCGACTTCACCGAGGTCGCCGACGACCACGTCGGCGACGCGGTGCTCGCCATCGCCGCGCGCGTGGGCGCCACCCGGCTCATCGACAACCTCCCCCTCACCTTCGGAGCGGCGAAGTGACCGGAACCGAACCGACCGGAAGAGAGACGGCCGGCCCCGAGCCGACCGGGATACGGCTGCACGCGCCCGCCCCCGGCTGGACCGTCGACGCCGACATCGTCGTGGTCGGCTCCGGCGTCGCCGGCCTGACCGCCGCCCTGCGCTGCACGGCCGCCGGGCTCCGTACGGTCGTCGTCACCAAGGCACTCCTCGACGCCGGCTCCACCCGCTGGGCCCAGGGCGGCATCGCCGCCGCCCTCGGCGAGGGCGACAGCCCCGAGCAGCACCTCGACGACACGCTCGTGGCCGGCGCCGGACTGTGCGACACCGAGGCCGTCCGCGCCCTGGTCACCGAAGGCCCCGGCGCCGTCCGCCGGCTCATCGAGACCGGCGCCGCCTTCGACGTCACCGCCGACGGTGGGATCGCGCTGACCCGCGAGGGCGGCCACCACCGTCGCCGGATCGCGCACGCGGGCGGCGACGCGACCGGCGCCGAGATCTCCCGCGCCCTCGTCGAGGCGATACGCGCGCGTGGCGTGCGCACCATCGAGAACGCGCTCGTCCTCGACCTCCTCAAGGACGCCGACGGCCGTACGGCCGGCGTCACCCTGCACGTGATGGGCGAGGGCCAGCACGACGGCGTCGGCGCCGTCCACGCCCCCGCCGTGGTCCTGGCCACCGGCGGCATGGGACAGGTCTTCTCCGCGACGACCAACCCCTCCGTCTCCACCGGCGACGGTGTCGCGCTCGCGCTGCGCGCCGGGGCCGAGATCTCCGACCTGGAGTTCGTCCAGTTCCATCCGACGGTGCTGTTCCTCGGCGCCGGCGCGGAGGGCCAGCAGCCGCTGGTCTCCGAAGCGGTACGGGGCGAGGGCGCCCACCTCGTCGACGCCGACGGGGTCCGCTTCATGCTCGGGCAGCACGAGCTGGCCGAACTGGCGCCCCGCGACATCGTCGCCAAGGCGATCACCCGCCGGATGATCGAGCAGGGCGCCGAGCACATGTACCTCGACGCCCGCCACTTCGGCGCCGAGATGTGGGAGAACCGTTTCCCGACGATCCTCGCCGCCTGCCGGGCGCACGGCATCGACCCCGTCACCGAGCCCGTCCCCGTCGCCCCCGCCGCGCACTACGCGTCCGGCGGCGTCCGCACCGACCTGCGCGGGCGTACGACCGTTCCCGGCCTCTACGCGTGCGGGGAGGTCGCCTGTACGGGCGTGCACGGCGCGAACCGCCTCGCGTCCAACTCGCTCCTCGAAGGCCTGGTCTTCGCCGAGCGCATCGCCGCCGACCTCGCCGCGCACGGCCCGCACCGGGACGTCGCCCCGGCCCCCGAGCACCGTACGGAGAGCCCGGACACCGAGATCTGGGCCGAGTTCGGCTCCGCCGACGGCCCCGACGCGGGCCCCTGGGCCGTGACCGAGCCCGCCGCCGGAAACGGCGCCGCCGTCCTCACCCTGCTCGCCCCCGAGGCCCGCCGTGACGTGCAGCGGATCATGACCCGCGGCGCGGGCGTGCTCCGCTCCGCCGCGAGCCTCGCCGAGGCCGCCGCCGGCCTCGACGCCCTGCGCCGGGGCGCGGCCGAAGCCGGCGGCCGCAAGGCCGCCGAGCCGGGCGTGGACTCCTGGGAGACCACCAACCTGCTGTGCGTCGCCCGCGTCCTGGTGGCCGCCGCCCGCACCCGCGCCGAGACCCGCGGCTGCCACTGGCGCGAGGACCACCCCGACCGCGACGACGCGGCCTGGCGCCGCCACCTCGTCGTACGCCTGACGCCGGACCGGCGCCTGACGGTCACCCGTACCGCCACCCCGGACTTTCCCGCCGTAACCCCCGATGCACCCAGGGAGCAGTAAGTGACCACGCCGAGCACCCCCGAGGAGAGCCGTCCCGAGCCCGTGGACGTTCCCCTGATCCAGATCACCTCCGTGGCCGACGACGGCGAGCCGGCCGGCGGCTGCGGCGACGGCTGCGGCTGCGGCGAGGCCGACGAGTTCGAGTGCGGGCTCGACCCGGCGCTCGCCGAGCTGCTCGCCGACGCGGGCCTCGACCCGGTCCAGGTCGAGGACATCGCGCACCTGGCCATCGCCGAGGACCTCGACGGCGGCGTGGACGTGACGACCGTCGCGACCGTCCCCGAGGACGCGGTCGCGACCGCCGACTTCACCGCCCGCGAGGCCGGTGTCGTGGCCGGTCTGCGGATCGCCGAGGCGGTCCTTTCCATCGTCTGCACCGACGCGTTCGAGGTCGAGCGGCACGTCGAGGACGGCGCCCGGGTCGAGGCCGGCGAGAAGCTGCTCAGCGTCACCGCCCGCACCCGCGACCTGCTCACCGGCGAGCGCAGCGCCCTCAACATCCTGTGCCGCCTGTCCGGCATCGCCACCGCCACCCGCCGCTGGGCGGACCTCCTCGACGGCACGAAGGCCAAGGTCCGCGACACCCGCAAGACCACCCCCGGCCTGCGCGCCCTGGAGAAGTACGCGGTGCGCTGCGGCGGCGGCGTCAACCACCGCATGTCGCTGTCGGACGCCGCGCTGGTGAAGGACAACCACGTGGTGGCGGCCGGCGGCGTGGCCGAGGCGTTCGAGGCCGTGCGGAAGGCATTCCCGGACGTCCCGATCGAGGTCGAGGTCGACACGATGCACCAGGTCCGCGAGGTCCTGGACGCGGGCGCCGACCTGATCCTGCTGGACAACTTCACCGTCGGCGAGACCGAGGAGGCCGTCGCCCTGGTCGCCGGCCGCGCGGTCCTGGAGTCCTCCGGCCGGCTCACCCTGGACAGCGCGGCGGCCTACGCGGCCACCGGCGTCGACTACCTCGCCGTGGGCGGCCTCACCCACTCCTCCCCGATCCTCGACATCGGTCTCGACCTGCGCGAGGTGCGCGCCTGATGCTGCTCACCATGGACGTCGGCAACACGCAGACGGTCCTCGGTCTCTTCGACGGCGAGGAGATCGTGGAGCACTGGCGCATCTCGACGGACCCGCGCCGCACCGCCGACGAGTGGGCGGTGCTGCTGCAGGGTCTGATGGGCATGCACCCGCTGCTCGGAGTCGAGCTGAGCGAGGGCATCGCGGGCATCGCGATCTGCGCGACCGTCCCGTCGGTGCTGCACGAGCTGCGCGAGGTGACCCGCCGCTACTACGGCGACGTCCCCGCCGTCCTGGTGGAGCCGGGCGTCAAGACGGGCGTCCCGGTCCTCACCGACAACCCCAAGGAGGTCGGTGCCGACCGCGTCATCAACGCGGTCGCGGCCATCGAGCTGTACGGCGGCCCGGCCATCGTCGTCGACTTCGGCACGGCGACGACGTACGACGCCGTCACGCCGCGCGGCGAGTACGCGGGCGGCGCGATCGCCCCAGGCATCGAGATCTCCGTCGAGGCACTGGGCGTCAAGGGCGCCATGCTCCGCAAGATCGAGCTGGCCCGGCCGCGCAGCGTCATCGGCAAGAACACCGTCGAGGCCATGCAGTCCGGCATCGTCTTCGGGTACGCGGGCCAGGTCGACGGCGTCGTCGCGCGGATGAAGCGCGAGCTGGTGGGCCCGAACGGGGACCCGTCGGACGTCACCGTCATCGCGACCGGCGGCCTCGCGCCGATGGTGCTCGCCGACTCGAAGGAGATCGACGAGCACGAGCCGTGGCTGACCCTGATCGGACTGCGTCTGGTGTACGAGCGGAACGTGACGCGGATGTAGCGGTGCCGGGCCACGGGGCGGGCGCCTCGGCGGCTGCCCCCGGCCCCGGCCCGGCGGTCCCTGGCCTGGGGCCGCCCCCGGCCCCGCCCCTGGCCTTGGCGGCCCTGGCCCGGTGGTCATATGCCCGGTCCACCGCCCCGGCCCGGCGGTCATATGCCGTGCCGACGACTCCCGCCCCACCCCCCTGGCGCTCGTCTCGCCGTGCAATCCGCCCGTGCGCGGGGTTTTCCCGCCGGGACTCGCCCGGAAGATCGATAGGCGGGAGTTTTGTCCGATTAGCGCGTATCGTCGCGTCATGCCCACGCCCTACGGACCCCGCGGCGGCATGGCGTTCAGCGCGGACGAGCTGCGTGTGCTCCGATGCGCCCTCGCCACCGCACTGAACCCTGCCCCCCTTCAGGACGAGGACGTCCAGGAGTGCCTGCGCCTGGCCGATTCCGTGGACGAGGCGGTCCGGGAGGCCGGCCGCCACCGCGCCTTCCTCCTCGCCGACCTGATCCGCTACCGCCGGGCCCTGCCCGGCTCCCTCACCGGCTACCTGGAACTCCTCCAGGACGCCCTCGCCGCCGGTTACGACCCCCACGCCGACGACCTCGCCGCGCTGCGGGCCCTGCGCGGCAACGCCACGGCCGCCGCGCTGCTCGCCCGCTGCCAGGTGCTGGCCGAGCGGTCCGTCCGGGCCCGGCTCGCCCGCGTCGCCCAGGCCCAGGCCCGTACCCCCGTCCGGGCGCCCGCGCCTCTGGTCCCGCCCCGGTCCGCCGTCCCCGCCGGCCCCTTCGCCCCCGTCCTCCCGCAGCGCACCCGGCTGCTCGCCCTGCCGGGCGGCCGCGGCGCCGCCGGCGACCAGGGCAAGGGGCCGAAACCGCCCTCTCCCGCCGCCCCCTCCCAGCCCGGCGCGAAGCCGCCCGAGCCGGGCGAACGGCCGGTTCCCAAACCCTCCGAGGTGTTCCCGCCGCGCCGGCGTCCGGTACCGCCGCCCCCGGCCGAGGAACGCGTCGCCGGATAGCTACTCTGGACGCCATGGACTACGTATCCGCACTCGTTCCCCCCGTTGTGATGGCCGCGTTCTTCATCGGTCTCGTCGTGACGATCGTCAAGAGCCAGGGCGGGCCGAACAAGGCCAAGGAGGACGCCGTCGTGGACGCCGCCCTCGCCCGCGCCCAGTCGGCCCGGCAGCAGGGCGGCGACCCCGTCGCGTAGCCCGCACGGTGCACGGGCCGCCCCCGCCGGCGGCGGTCCCGCGCACCCGCATGCCCGAAGGACGTACGACCGCGCCAGGCCGTACGTCCTTTTTGCTCCCTCATAGGTTGATTTATTCATAAATGGACGTGTATTCGGTCGTCTCGCACTAAGGTGGCGCTGTGCCCCGTCAACTGGGAGAACTGGAAGACGCGGTCATGACCCGCGTCTGGCAATGGAACCGCGCGGTGACCGTCCGGGAAGTCCTGGAGGATCTCCAGCGGGAACGCTCCATCGCCTACACCACCGTCATGACCGTATTGGACAATCTCCACCAGAAGGGCTGGGTGCGCCGGGAAGTCGAAGGCCGCGCCTATCGATATACGGCGGTCTCCACCCGCGCCGCCTACTCGGCCGCACTGATGAACGAGGCATGGGCGCAGAGCGACAACCCCGCCGCCGCTCTCGTCGCCTTCTTCGGCATGATGTCGCCCGGTCAGCGCGAGGCACTCGACGACGCCGTCCGCATCGTCCAGCGCGGCAACCCCGCGGCGAGCGCCGTACCGCCGCCCGCCGCGGCCCCGGCCGAATCGGCGGAACCCGCGGTGCCGGCCGCGTCCGGGGAATCCGCCGAACCCGCCGAGGGGGACGAGGGGAACGCGGAGTCCGGGCGATAACGTCCCCCCATGTCATCCCCGTCATCCCCGTCATCTGCGTCTTCCGGGTCTTCCGCGTTCTCGGCGTCCTCCGCGTCTTCGGCTTCATCCGCGCCGTCCGGGGCGCCCGCCTCTTCCTCCCAGCCCCTGCCGCCCGCGTCCGTCCCCGCCGCCCCGCGCCCCGCCCGCGCCATCACCGTGCGCCGGGCCCGCACCTCCGACATCGCCGCGCTGCGCCGGCTTGTCGATCCGTACGTACGGCGCGGGATCCTTCTCGACAAGGCGACCGTGACCCTTTACGAGGCCATCCAGGAGTTCTGGGTCGCGGAACGCGACGACGACGCCACGGTCGTCGGCTGCGGTGCGCTGCACGTGATGTGGGAAGACCTCGCGGAAGTCCGTACTCTCGCGGTGGATCCCTCCTTCAAGGGCGCCGGAGTGGGACATCAGGTGCTCGACAAGTTGCTGCACACCGCCCGATGGCTCGGTGTGCGGCGGGTATTCTGCCTCACCTTCGAAGTGGACTTCTTCGCGAAGCACGGCTTCACCGAGATCGGGGAGACTCCGGTCGACGGAGATGTCTACAGCGAGCTCCTGCGTTCCTATGACGAGGGTGTCGCGGAGTTCCTGGGACTCGAACGAGTGAAGCCGAACACCTTGGGCAACAGCCGGATGCTTCTGCACCTGTGAAGCGGGCACAGAACGGACCATCTATGTCCGAATCGCGCACGTTTCCCGCGCTGTCGGGGTTCTGAACCTCTCCCAGGGGTTTGTGTTTTTCCGGGAAAAGCGGTTTCCTTTCCGCGTACTGCATTTTCGATGAAAGGAAATCCGGTGGCACAGAAGGTTCAGGTCCTTCTTGTCGATGACCTCGACGGCGTCGAGGCGGACGAGACCGTGACGTTCGCGCTCGATGGGAAGTCCTACGAGATCGACCTCACCACCGCCAACGCGGAAAAGCTCCGTGGCCTGCTCGAGCCGTACACCAAGAATGGCCGCCGTACCGGCGGGCGCGGTGCCGGCGCCCGTGGCAAGGGTCGCGCCGCCGCTTCCGCCGGCAGCCCGGACACCGCGAAGATCCGCGCGTGGGCCAAGGAGAACGGTTACAGCGTGAACGACCGCGGTCGTGTGCCGGCCGACATCAAGGCGGCTTACGAGGACGCCAACCGCTGAATCGCCCGCTGAGCCGCCTTTAGCGGAGCGGCAGGCTTTACGGCATCCGGCTCCGGCCGGTGGCCGCGGGCCGCGTCCAGCAGTCGTGCCCGATGGCACGCCGCGGCGGCCGTGGCGACGAGCCGCGCCAGGCAGGGGCAGCCGCCCGCACCGCCCATGGGGGAGCGGTGCAGGGCCGGCAGCGCGGACTCCGCGCCGTGATCCGGCCGGGGAGCCCGCAGCCACACCGCGGCGTCGGCGTCGTCCCGCCAGGCGGGCGGCGCGGGGGCGGTCATGTGGCCTTCCGCGCCGAGGATTCGCAGGTCGAGGTGGATCCCGCCCCACTCCAGCCACTCCAGGAGCCCGGGCAGTTCATCGGCGTTTCCCGGGGCGACGAGGAAGTACGCGCGCCGCCCCGCGAGGGCCACCGGACCGGTCTCGGCACCCATCCGGCGCAGCGTCTCCCGACCGGCCTCGGCGGGCAGCTCCAGCGCGTCGAAAGCCACCCCTGTCACCAGCCGCGCGGGCGGCCCGGCCTCGGCCGGCCAGCCCAGCTCGCGCGCGTACCACCGGGCCCACAGGTCCTGCGGGACCCGGGGGCCCGGGAGGGCCGGACCGGCGCCGGGGGGCGTACGGGGGCCGGGGACGGGGCCCGGGCCGGGGGCGTCGGACGGCATGCCGGGGGAACGCCCTCGCCCGCCGATCGGTCACGTTCGGTCCTTGATCCGGAGCGAGGAGTGTCCATGATGGGGGCGTACGGGTGCATTCGGGCGCGCAAGGTTGTTCGCCCGTAGCGGAGGGAACCGGGGTGCGCCGCATGGAGTGTCCGTGCCTACGGGTAAGACATTCCATGTGGGGAGGGGCGTCTCGCGGGCAGAAGCGTCGCACGTTCGCCATCGGCGTACTTAAGCCGAGGCTGACAGCTTGGCCTGCGGGAACATCGTCTCGCACCATCGAGTTGGAGCATTTGTCGGCTGTTCGGCAAGCGGTCACCCCGAGAAGTAAGGGGGGATCCGGACGGATGTCGGCAGTTGGAATGAGCGGTCCCCGCTTGCGGGACTAAGCTGCGGAAGGACAGGGAGGGGATCGACCCCTAACTGACTGACCGCTCTGAGGAGCGATTAACGATGTTCGAGAGGTTCACCGACCGCGCGCGGCGGGTTGTCGTCCTGGCTCAGGAAGAAGCCCGGATGCTCAACCACAACTACATCGGCACCGAGCACATCCTTCTGGGCCTTATCCACGAGGGTGAGGGTGTCGCCGCTAAGGCCCTGGAGAGCCTCGGGATTTCGCTCGAGGCGGTCCGCCAGCAGGTGGAGGAGATCATCGGTCAGGGCCAGCAGGCCCCGTCCGGGCACATCCCCTTCACTCCTCGTGCCAAGAAGGTCCTGGAGCTCTCGCTCCGTGAGGCCCTCCAGCTCGGCCACAACTACATCGGCACCGAGCACATCCTGCTCGGCCTGATCCGCGAGGGCGAGGGCGTCGCCGCCCAGGTCCTCGTGAAGCTGGGCGCCGACCTGAACCGGGTGCGGCAGCAGGTCATCCAGCTGCTCTCCGGCTACCAGCAGGGCAAGGAGGCCGCCACCGCCGGCGGTCCCGCCGAGGGCACCCCCTCGACCTCCCTCGTCCTGGACCAGTTCGGCCGCAACCTCACCCAGGCCGCCCGCGAATCCAAGCTCGACCCGGTCATCGGGCGCGAGAAGGAGATCGAGCGGGTCATGCAGGTGCTGTCCCGCCGTACGAAGAACAACCCGGTCCTCATCGGCGAGCCCGGCGTCGGCAAGACGGCGGTCGTCGAGGGCCTGGCCCAGGCCATCGTCAAGGGCGAGGTGCCCGAGACCCTCAAGGACAAGCACCTCTACACCCTCGACCTCGGTGCCCTGGTCGCCGGCTCCCGCTACCGCGGTGACTTCGAGGAGCGCCTGAAGAAGGTCCTCAAGGAGATCCGCACCCGCGGCGACATCATCCTGTTCATCGACGAGCTCCACACCCTCGTGGGTGCGGGTGCCGCCGAGGGCGCGATCGACGCCGCCAGCATCCTCAAGCCGATGCTGGCCCGCGGTGAGCTCCAGACCATCGGTGCGACCACCCTCGACGAGTACCGCAAGTACCTGGAGAAGGACGCGGCCCTCGAGCGCCGCTTCCAGCCCATCCAGGTCGCCGAGCCGTCGCTGCCGCACACGATCGAGATCCTCAAGGGTCTGCGCGACCGTTACGAGGCCCACCACCGCGTCTCCATCACGGACGAGGCCCTGGTCCAGGCCGCGACCCTGGCCGACCGCTACATCTCCGACCGCTTCCTGCCGGACAAGGCGATCGACCTGATCGACGAGGCCGGCTCCCGGATGCGCATCCGCCGGATGACCGCGCCGCCGGACCTCCGCGAGTTCGACGAGAAGATCGCCGCCGTCCGCCGGGACAAGGAGTCCGCGATCGACTCGCAGGACTTCGAGAAGGCCGCCTCGCTCCGTGACAAGGAGAAGCAGCTCCTCGCCGCGAAGACCAAGCGCGAGAAGGAGTGGAAGGCCGGCGACATGGACGTCGTCGCCGAGGTCGACGGCGAGCTGATCGCCGAGGTCCTCGCGACCGCCACCGGCATCCCGGTCTTCAAGCTGACCGAGGAGGAGTCGAGCCGCCTGCTGCGCATGGAGGACGAGCTCCACAAGCGCGTCATCGGTCAGAAGGACGCCGTCATCGCGCTCTCGCGCGCCATCCGGCGTACCCGTGCCGGCCTGAAGGACCCGAAGCGCCCCGGCGGTTCGTTCATCTTCGCCGGCCCGTCCGGTGTCGGTAAGACCGAGCTGTCCAAGGCGCTCGCCGAATTCCTCTTCGGCGACGAGGACGCGATGATCTCCCTCGACATGTCGGAGTTCAGCGAGAAGCACACGGTTTCGCGGCTCTTCGGTTCCCCGCCCGGATACGTGGGCTACGAAGAGGGCGGCCAGCTCACCGAGAAGGTGCGCCGCAAGCCGTTCTCCGTGGTTCTCTTCGACGAGGTCGAGAAGGCCCACCCCGATATCTTCAATTCCCTTCTCCAGATCCTGGAAGACGGTCGCCTGACCGACTCCCAGGGCCGGGTCGTGGACTTCAAGAACACGGTCATCATCATGACGACCAACCTCGGGACCCGGGACATCTCGAAGGGCTTCAACCTCGGCTTCGCGGCCCAGGGCGACACGAAGTCCAACTACGAGCGGATGAAGGCGAAGGTCAGCGACGAGCTGAAGCAGCACTTCCGCCCGGAGTTCCTCAACCGTGTGGACGACGTCATCGTCTTCCCGCAGCTGACGCAGGACGACATCCTCAAGATCGTCGACCTGATGATCAACCGGGTGGACGAGCGCCTGAAGGACCGGGACATGGGCATCGAGCTCTCCCAGTCCGCCAAGGAGCTCCTCTCCAAGAAGGGCTACGACCCCGTGCTCGGCGCCCGTCCGCTCCGCCGGACGATCCAGCGCGAGATCGAGGACACCCTCTCGGAGAAGATCCTCTTCGGCGAGCTGCGCCCCGGCCACATCGTGGTCGTGGACACCGAGGGCGAGGGCGAGGAGAAGACCTTCACCTTCCGCGGCGAGGAGAAGTCGGCCCTGCCCGACGTTCCTCCGGTCGAGGCGGCGGGCGGCGCGGGCCCGAACCTCTCGAAGGAAGCGTGACGCGCCACGGCGTGAAGCGGTAGACGCAGTAAGGGGCGGCCCCGGAACCGGTGACGGTTCCGGGGCCGCCCCTTTGGCGTGGGGGTGGGTCAGGTGATGATCTCGACCGCCGGGGGGAGATGCTCGGTGCCGGTCAGCTCGTGGCCCGTTCTCAGGATTCGCAGCCCCGGCAACCCGGCCAGGGCGGCCACATCGACCGTCTCCTCTGAGCGGGCCGTGAGATGGAGCGCCTCCAGCGTCGGGAAGAGCCGTACGAGCCGGTCCAGCTCCGGATGGTTGTCGTGGGTCAAATGGACGGTCTTGACGTTGTCGAGCGTGACACCGTCCGGACAGAAGGCGAGGTCGTTGCAGTCGATTCGCAGGGTGCGGATCCGGGTGAGGGCGGCGAGCTGGACCCAGGCCCCGGCAGTCAGGAGGGGGGACCGCCACAAGTTCAGCGTGTGCAGGTGCTCCAGGCGCTCCAGATGCCTCAGCCCTTCCTGGGGCCAGGCGGCCGGCAGTTCCAGAGCGGCGAGTGGTGCCCCGGCGGGCAGGTCGGCGGCGGACCAGACGGTGGTCGAGTTCAGCCCGATGACCAGGGAGGACAGCCGGGTCAGCCCGGCCAGCGCTGTCAGGGAGTGCTGCTTGCCGGCTCGTCGCAACCGAAGGAAGACCGGATCGCAGGCGGTGAGCAGCCGGGCGAGCGCTTCGTCCGAGACGCGCTCGCCGATCTCCAGCAGGTCGGGGCGCAGTCCGAGCCGCAGCAGCTCGCCGGCGTGCTCGTCGCCCGGCACGAAGTACCGGAGATCGGTCGGATCGAGCCGGACGACGACCTCCTCGGCGTACTCCTGGGGGTCGAAGCGCGGCCACGCCCAGATCAGCTGGGAACGGACGTCGAGATCGGGATGGTCCGCGAAGCGGGCCAGATAGGGGAGGGCCGCACCGGACACGATGTGAGAGGCGGCAATCACAGAGTGCAGCGCGTCCGGCGCGTCGAGGTCGCCGGGGCCGTTCAGCAGGTGCAGTACCGCCCGTCCGCCTGCCGCGAGCGCGCGGGCCTCCTCGGGCGAGCGGGGCGGGACGACCTCGGCGGTCCGCGCCAGGATCTCCTCCCGCACGTCCGGGGAGACCTCGGTCGCGTGGTCCAGCGCGGTCGCCGCCACGACCAGGACCCGCAGCTGGGTGGCACGGCCGTCGGCGGAGTCCGCGACGGTCAGCAGTTCGCGCAGCAGCTCGTCGCACTCGCGCGGCCGGGCGTGCCCCGCGGCCATGCGGATGACGTCCTCCCACTGGTCGTCGCCTGCGTGGCTGACCAGCAGCCCGATGTCCCAGCGCTCCACCAGGTGCTTGGCGGCGAGGAAGTCCTGGAAGGTGCGGTGGACGAATTCCACCGTCTCGGCTGTGGGCTCGCGGAGCAGGCCGCTGCGCTGGAGGAGATGCGCGAAGACCTTGTCCGGGTCGCCGACGGCATGGGCCTCCGGAACGGCGGGGATGGCCTCGGCGGTGATCGTCTTCGCTCGCTCGCGGTCGATCTGGGTGCGGCCGTTCACCGTGAGCCAGTAGGCGAGGCGCTGGATCAGCCGGATCTGCGCGTCCTCGGACAGTTCGACGCCCGACGGCGACCCCATGTCCCGTTCGCGGTCGCGGCGCTCCAGGAGCATCGACAGGGCGGCCTCGTACAGGCTCTTGCGGCCGCGTGGCAGAAAACCCCGGCGGTCGCGGTGGAGGGCACAGATCAGACCGCACATGAGGGGGTTCGTGGCGAGCCGGCCGATGTCCTCGTTGGCGCGCAGGGCGTCGAGGAGGGGCTGCTCGTACGAGGCGGCGCCGGGGCCCGCCGCGCGGTGCCAGCGCTGGACGAAGGTGGTGACCTCGGCGCGGGCCATAGGGGAGAGGGTGAGCTCGGTGAAGCCGTCCCCGGCCAGCCAGTCGTCACGCACCGCCGTGGGGCGTGAGGTCACCAGCCAGCGGTTCCCCTCCCCGTACGCGGCGAGCAGGTCGCGCAGCCAGGTGCGGGCCCGGCCGCGTTCGGCCTCGGGGATCTCGTCGATGCCGTCGACGAGGACCAAGCCGCGTCCGGCGGACAGCACCCGGTCGATCCAGCCGTCCGGTGCGGGGAGCGGGCAGTCGGCGGCGGAGAGGAAGTCCGCGACGGCGGGCAGTCGCTCGCCGTGCCGGGTGAGGGTGCGCAGCGGGAGGACGAAGGGGACGCGTCCCCAGAGATACGTCATGCCCTCCACGGGCTCTTCGGCCGCCGCCGCGAGGGTGAGCCACTGGCTGAGCGTGGTCTTGCCGGAGCCCGCCTGGCCGCGCAGCAGGATTCGGTGGTGTTCCACGAGGGCGAGATCGGCACGTACGGAGCGGGTGCGGTAGGCGGCCGTGGGGTCGGTCTGGTGCCTGGTGAAGGTCGCGAGCCAGGCGGCATCGGCCATCTCTTCCCTCCCGGCGCCTGTCGCGAGCCGGATGGCATCGGCCGCCCCCTCCCCGCTCCCCGTCGCCTCCAGCGACAGATACGCCATGTCCAGCGGCCACTCGGCCTCCGACCGGTACAGGTCGATGCCGTAGATGGTGAGCCGGCCGTGCTTCGCGGCCAGGTGGGACAGGTAGCGGCGCTCGAAGGCGGCGTCGCGGGCGTCCGGGTGGGGGAGGCGGTCCAGGAGGGCGTCCGTTTTCGTGGCGAGGTCGGCCTGGCCGCGGGACTGCTCGACCAGGGTGCGGGCCACGAAGGAGGGGCGCTGGGTGAAGAACTCCAGGATGTGGCGGCAGGCGGTCTCGGTGGCCGCCTCCAGGAAGAGGACCGAGGACGTGGCCAGTCCGTCCGGGGGCGGGGCGGCGGCGCGCAGGCGCCCCGCGAGGGCCTCGTGGCCGAGGTGGACGGCTTGGACGTCGTCCATGTCGAGGTCGCCGAGGGCGAGCAGGCCGGCGGCCAGCGCGTCCGTCACGGCCTCGGTCTCGTCGGCGGGGAACGGCGGCTCGCCGGGGCCGGCCGCGGCCCGTTCGACGAGGGTGGCGGCGAGCTTGCGGACGTCCTTGTCGGTCAGCGTGCGCTTCTCGCCGCGGAAGGAGACGAGGCCCGAGAGCCGGATCCGGCGGGCGGACCCCGGGAGCCCGGCCCCGGGAACGTCGTTGACCAGCAGTTTCTTCATCAGTGGCCCGATGGCGGCGGTGGCGAGGCGGCTGCCGGCGACTGCTGGGTCCATCTGTCTCCCCCTGGTGCTCCCCGGTGGTCCCCGGGGCTCGTCAGCGTAGTGGCGGACCGGTTTTCCGGGGGCTTATCGAGTGACCCAGGTCGCATTAGCGCCTTTCGCGTCGTGAGAGGCGCCACAGCGTTTTCGGAGGGTACTAAGTGGAATAGTGATGACTTTTATGGCTGATTCAGGACATTGGCGGGCGGAGAGGGGGGAGCGGAGTCGCAAGCGGAGCGAGGCGGGCGCGGAGTCGCGGGTCGGCCGGGGCGGTGGGGCCCTGACGTGCGGATAAACCGGGGTGCGGGGCGGCCTGGACGCCGGTTCTCGGGGGCGCCCGGCAGGGCCGTCAAGGGGTGAACTTCCGCGGAGATCGTTACGACCCTATGTCGTAGATAGGGCGTTTTGGGTTGGTTGGGGAGCCGGGTTACCAAGGATGAGCAAGCCCGGCGCTCACCGCTCACAGCATTCGCGTCGGGATCCCGTTCCACCGGAGGTTTCCCCCGTATGTCGAAGCGCGTCACGAAGCCCAGCATCCGTACCACCGCCGTCGCCCTCGCCGCCGCCGGCCTGGGAGCGTCGCTGGTGGCCGGTGCGGGCTCCGCGTTCGCCGCCGAGCACGCGGCGGCTGTCACCAGCCCTGTGAACGTCACCGCGTCCGCCGCCGTCGCCAACCAGGCCGACGTCCAGGCGAAGGTCGCCGCTCAGGTCAAGGCCGCCGCCGTCAAGGCGCAGGCCAAGACCGTCTCCGCGCAGAAGTCCGCTGCCTGGGTCAAGCCGGTCAGCTCCTACGCCCTGTCCGCCTCGTACAACCAGGGCGGCGCCATGTGGGCCCACAAGCACTCCGGCCAGGACTTCGCCGTCCCGGTCGGCACCGTGGTCAAGGCCGCCGCCGACGGTACCGTCGTGAAGGCCGGCCCGAACGGTGGCGGCGACGGCCCCGCGTACGGCAACGCCATCGTCATCAAGCACGCCAACGGCACGTACTCCCAGTACGCCCACCTGTCGAAGATCCAGGTCAACGCCGGCCAGAAGGTCTCCGCCGGTCAGCAGATCGCCCTCTCGGGCAACACCGGCAACTCTTCCGGCCCGCACCTGCACTTCGAGATCCGCACCACCCCGAACTACGGTTCCGCCGTGAACCCGGTCGCGTTCCTGCGTACCCACGGCGTCACCATCTGACATATGCCGGACGTGACTGAGTCCGAGCCCCCGCCCTGACGGGCGGCGGCCGCTCAGTGGCCCTTCTGGGCCTGTTCGACCAGATCGAGGGCGACCTCGAGGACGGCTTTCCGCTTGTCCTCGGGGTCGCCTTCGACGTTCGCCATGAAGAACGTGCCCGCGTGCAGCGTGAAGATCGCGCTGATGCAGCGGGCCTTGTCGGTCAGCGAGGAGCCCGGCTCCTGGATCAGGTCGTTCAGCGTGAGCATGCGCTCCTTGAACGTGAGCCCGACGCTGAGCTTGCTCACCACCGCGTGGTTGTCCTGCATGAAGCGGAACAGCGGGGCGGCGGCGATCAGGTTCACCTGGTAACGGCGCAGGATCTCCTGCTTGGTCTCCAGGGTGCGCGGCTGTCGGCCCGCCCAGGCGATCAGCTCGTCCATGGGGGCGGTGAGGTCCTGGAAGATCCCGATGAGGATGTCTTCCTTGGTCTTGAAGTGGTAGTAGAGCGCGGCCTTGGTGACGTCGAGGCGTTCGGCGATCTCGCGCAGCGAGGTCTTCTCGTACCCCTGCTCGGCGAAGAGCTCCAGGGCCACGCTCTGGATGCGCTGGCGGGTGTTGCCTCGTGCCTGGGCCATGCTTCTCGCTCCCACGAAACTTACTTGACGACCGGCTAGTTGGACGTCTACTTTCCCCAGTGTAGTAACTAGCCGGGCGGCAAGTAAGGGAGCGACGTGGGGGACATGGCCGACGCGAAGACGAAACAGATACATCCGAAGGACACCGAGACGACGGTGGCGGAGGGGACGACGGGGGACACCGAGGCGGGGCCGCAGCCGCGCAGCGTCCGGGTCGTCCTCCTCGCCCTCATGATCGCGATGCTGCTCGCGATGCTGGACAACATGATCATCGGCACGGCCATGCCGACGATCGTCGGCGAGCTCGGCGGCCTGGAGCACCTCTCCTGGGTCGTCACCGCCTACACCCTGGCCACCGCCGCCTCCACCCCGATCTGGGGCAAGCTCGGCGACATGTTCGGACGCAAGAGCGTCTTCCTGACCTCGATCGTCATCTTCCTGATCGGCTCGGCGCTCAGCGGCATGGCCCAGGACATGGGCCAGCTCATCGGCTTCCGCGCCGTCCAGGGTCTGGGCGCCGGCGGTCTCATGGTCGGCGTCATGGCGATCATCGGCGACCTGATCCCGCCGCGTGAGCGCGGCAAGTACCAGGGCATGATGGCCGGCATCATGGCGCTCGCCATGATCGGCGGACCGCTGGTCGGCGGCACCATCACCGACCACTGGGGCTGGCGCTGGTCCTTCTACATCAACCTGCCGCTGGGCGTCGTCGCCCTCGTGATGCTGACCGTCGTGCTCCACCTGCCCAGGAAGGAGCGTGCGGCCGGCACCCGGATCGACTTCCTCGGCGCCGCGCTGCTGACCGTCGGCATCACCGCGATCGTGCTGGTCACCACCTGGGGCGGCACGGAGTACGCGTGGGGTTCGAGCATGATCATCGGCCTCGGGGCCGGCGGTACGCTCTCGCTTCTGGCCTTCCTCTTCGTCGAGCGGCACGCGGCCGACCCGATGGTGCCGCTGCACATCTTCCGCAGCCGCAACTTCACCCTCATGTCGGTGATCGGCTTCTTCACCGGCTTCGTGATGTTCGGCGCCACGCTGTTCCTGCCTCTGTACCAGCAGTCCGTGCAGGGCGCGTCCGCGACCAACTCCGGCCTGCTGCTCCTGCCGATGCTGCTGGCGATGATGGTCGTCTCGATGATCGCCGGCCGCGTCACCACCAACAGCGGCAAGTACAAGATCTTCCCGATCATCGGCGGCGCGTTCATGGTCGTCGGCCTGTTCCTGCTGTCCACCATGGACACCGGCACCACGCGCTTCACCTCCGGCCTCTACATGGCCGTGCTCGGCGCCGGCATGGGCTTCCTGATGCAGATCACGATGCTCGTCGCGCAGAACAGCGTCGAGATGAAGGACATGGGTGTCGCCTCCTCGTCGACCACCCTCTTCCGGACCCTCGGTTCGTCCTTCGGCGTCGCGATCATGGGCGCCCTGTTCAACCACCAGGTCAACGCCGAGATGGCGGCCCGCGGCGGCGGCGACCTGACCGCCAAGTCGGCGCAACTCGACGCGGCGAGCCTGGCGAAGCTGCCGGCCGCGCTGCGCGAGGCCTACCAGTACGCGGTCACGGCCGGTACGCACTCCGCGTTCCTCGTGGCCTCGGCCGTGGCCGTCGTCGGCTTCGTCCTCGCCTTCTTCGTCAAGGAGGTCGCGCTCCGCGGGGCCGGCCTCGCGAAGAAGGACGAGGAGGAGGGCGAGAAGACGGACGAGAAGACGGACGAGAAGAAGGACGCGGAGAAGGTGGCGGCCCCGGCCCTCACCGACGCGGTCTGAGAACCGTCCCGCCGTCCGACGAACGGCCCCCGGCATCGCCTCGCGCGACGCCGGGGGCCGTTCGTCGTGGTCCCCAGCCCGCTCAGTCCGGAAGGCGCAGTACGGGGAAACTCCCCGTGTCCGTCGGCGCGTGCTCCGGCAGCCACAGCACCGCGATCGCGCCGCCCGTCCCCTCCGGCGAGCCCTCGGGCCCGGCGTTGCGGAAGGTGAGCCGGGCGCCGAGTACGCGCGCCTGGCCGGTCGCGATGGTCAGGCCCAGGCCGTGGCCCTTGCCCGCGCGGTCGCTACTGCCCGTACGGAAGCGGCTCGGGCCCTCCCGCAGCAGCGCCTCCGGGAACCCGGGGCCGTGGTCGCGGACCCGGACGACCCGGCCCTCGACGGTGACCTCCACCGCGCCCGCGCCCTTGCCGTGCCGGGCGGCGTTCGCGAGCAGGTTGCCGAGGATCCGCTCCAGGCGGCGCGGGTCGGTGCTGACCCACGACTCGTGCACCACCCGTATCTCCGCGTCCGGGTCGAAGGCCCGCACCCGCCGCTCCACGAACTCGCCGAGCGCGATCTCCTGCAGCTCGGCCCGCTCCGACGCGCCGTCGAGCCGGGCCACCTCCAGGACGTCCTCGACCAGCGTCCGCATGGCCTGCGCCCGGTCCCGTACGAGCTCGGTCGGCCGGCCCGGCGGCAGCAGCTCGGCCGCCGTGAGCAGGCCGGTCACCGGGGTCCGCAGCTCGTGCGCGATGTCGGCGGTGACCCGGCGCTCGGCCTCGATACGTTCGTTCAGGGCGTCGGTGAGGGCGTCGATGGCCCGCGCCAGCTCGTCCGTCTCGTCGCGTACGACACCGCCGATGGCGTCGCGGACCCGCAGGTCCGTGTTGCCCTGGGCGACCCGGCCGGCCGCCGAGGCCGCCTTGCGCAGCCGGCGGGACAGCTGGCCGCCGATGAGCACGCCGAGCGCGCAGCCGCCGAACACCACCGACACCGAGCCGATGATCAGCGCCCGGTCCAGGTCCTTCATGATCGTGGCGCCGCGGTCGGCGAAGGGCACGTGCAGCGACAGGACGTCGCCGTTGGCGAGCGGCACGGCCGCCCACACGTCCGGCGGGCCGCCGTGGTGTTCCTGGACGTAGGTGCCGCGGCGGCGGTCGCGCATCAGCTGGTCGAGCTGGGCGGGCAGCGCCGGGTCGTTGATCTTGGTGCCGAAGCGCGGTTCCTTCGGCTTCGACGTCTCGTACACGCGCTGGGCGAAGACCAGCCGCCACATCTGCACGTCACGGGCGTTGTCGAGCATGGAGACCCGGGCCGCGTTGTGGACGACGAGACTGAGCGTGACCGCGACGAGCGCGCCGACGGCGGCGATGGCGACGGCGATCTTCCACCGGACGCCGGTGCGCAGCGCGATCCCCTTCTCCTGGTCACGTCCGGACTCCGGGGCCGCCTGTCCGTTCCGGCCGGCGGCTCCCCGTACCCAGTTCACGCCGCGGTGCACGCCCCGGCTCACGCTCCGGTTCATGCCCTGCTTCACGCCCTGTTCCACGCCCTGCTTCATGCCTTGAGCTTGTAGCCGAAGCCGCGGACCGTCTCGATCCGGTCCTGGCCGATCTTCGTGCGCAGCCGCTGCACATGGACGTCCACGACGCGGGTGTCGCCGCCCCACCCGTAGTCCCAGACCCGTTCCAGGAGCTTGTCCCGAGACAGCACGGTGCCCGGCGCCGTGGAGAACTCGAGCAGCAGCCGCATCTCGGTCGGGGTCAGCGCGACCGGCGCACCGGACCGGCGTACCTCCATGCCCTCGGTGTCGACCTCCAGATCGCCGCCCCCGAAGACGAGCACCCCGCTCGGCGCCGCCCCCGCGCGCCCGCCGCCGTCCGCCCCTCCGGCCCCGCCGCCGGCGTGGCCGAAGCGGCGCAGGACGGCGCGGATCCGGGCCATCAGCACCGAGCCGTCGAACGGCTTGGTGACGTAGTCGTCCGCCCCGGCCTCCAGGCCGAGGACGACGTCGATCGAGTCGGCCCGCGCCGACAGCATGATCACCGGCACGGTCGACTCGTCCCGGATCCGCCGGCACAGGCTGACCCCGTCCATCCCGGGCAGCATCACGTCCAGCAGCGCGATGTCGGGACGGCGCGCCCGGAAGGAATCGAGCCCGGACAGGCCGTCGGGCATGGCCGTCACCACGAAGCCGTCCCGCTCCAGGGCGAGCTGGGTCGCCTCGCGGATGACGTCGTCGTCCTCGACGAACAGGACATGGGTCTCGGCCATGGGGTGCTTTCCGTCCTCTCTCGGAATCGTGGGGGCTTTCGGGTGACTGCGCGGAGGGTCAGTCCGAGGGCGGGCTCGGGGCCGGCTCGGCCCCTTCGATGCCGCCCTCGCCGACGGCCTTGCTGTAGTCGTTGTGTATCCAGTCGTGCTGACTGAACTTGTTGCCCGACCAGCGGTACGTGACGACGTCCTCGCCCGAGGGATACGCGACCGGGTCCCCCTTCGCGTACACCTGCCGGGTGACGATCAGATCGCCCCGGTCGATGGTGCCGTAGACGGCACCGTCCTCCGCGATGAAGACGTTCGAGTATGTCTCCTCGCTCTCCCGACGGTATACGTACGTCCCGATGCCGACCGCGTCACCGCAGGTCATCACGTTGACGACGATGTCCGGGGAGCCGGAGTTCGTGAGGTTCCCGTACGAGGTGTCCACCGGGTAGATGTCCGCCGCGCACGGCTTGAGGTCGTCCTTCACCTGCTTGCGGATCTTCGGATCGGCCTTGAGCAGGGCGATCGGGTCGACCCGCTTGGCGTCCTTGCCGCCGTTCTCGCCGGCCGGATAGGACGGCGACGCGGCGACCGGGGCGTTCGACGAGGACCCGTCGGCACGGGCCGCGCCCTCGTCGCGCGATCCGGTGCCACCGGTCGAACAGCCGGCGACGAACACGCCGACGGCGGCGAGCCCGGCCACCGCCGTGATGCTCACCGCCCGAAATCCGGCCGTTCTGTCGGCCAAGTCTTCTAGGCCGCGCAACGCTCCTGCTCCCGCTTGTCGTCGTGTCCGCCCCGTACGGTCGTGCCCCGCCCCGGCGCGCCGGCGGCCAGAGCCCGGTTGTCGCCCTCGGCGGCCCGGTTCTCCAGTTCCTGACGCAGTCGGGCCAGCGCGCGGTGGAGCGTGCTCTTCACGGTACCGGTCGACATGCCGAGCGCCGCAGCCGTCTCCTCGGTGCTCATCTGCTCCCAGTGGCGCAGCACGACGACACTGCGCTGCTTGGGCGCGAGCACCTTCAGGATGTCCATGAGCAGCGCCCGGTCGGCGTGCTGCTCGGTGGCGTCTTCGACGCGCGCGTCGGGCAGCTCCTCGGTGGGGACCTCGTCCAGCTTGCGGGCCCGCCACCACTCGGTCCGGGTGTTGATCATGACGCGGCGGAGGTACGCGTCGGCCAGCGACTTGTCGGCGATGCCGTCCCAGCGACCGTACGTACGGGCCAGCGCGGTCTGGAGCAGGTCCTGGGCGTCGACGGGATCGGGCACGAGACGGCGCGCGCTGCGCAGGAGCGCGTCCTGCCGTGTGCGTACGTACTCCTCGAAATCGAGCACCTCGCCGCCGAACACCTTGCCGTGCGCCATCCGAACCGCCTCCATCCCCGTGACCTGCCTGCGTACCCGTTTCCGGGTACGTCGACGACGCTACGGAGCGGTTGTCACGGAGGTGTGCGGGGCAGCCGTCGGCGGGCGCACGGCTGTCCATCGGTTGTGTAACAGCGGATGGAGAGGTTCCGGATATGCGCCACCGGAGACGGCGGAGAAAGGAGCGAACCCTCTCGACCTCATCCCTTTCTTTTCCACCTCTCCCCCCAAAGAAACGAAAAGCCCCCACCCATCTCTCCCACCCCACCCGGACACGCGGGCGGGGAGGGCGGAGGACGGACGGGAGCGGGGGACGGGGAGGGGGCGGTGTCCGAGACGCGGAGCGTGCGGGGCGGCGCGGAACAGGGGCCAGGAGGTCTCACGGCACCGGATCCGCGCCCCGCACCACGCGCCCCCGATCAGGCCAGCGGCAACCGGTACCGTCCGCCCTCCAGCGGCTCCACCAGCCCGTCCGCCACCAGCCCGTCCAGCGCCCGCCCTCGCTGCATCGCGTCGTCCCACACCGCGTCCAGCGCCGCCTGCGGCACCGGATCCGTGGACTCCCGCAGGACGGCGAGCAGCTTGCCGCGCACCTGCCGGTCGGTGCCGGCGTACGTCTGGCCGCGGCGCGGCGGCCCGTCGTGGGCGGGCTTCCCGGAGAGCCGCCAGGCGCAACGGTCGGCGAGCGGGCAGCGCCCGCAGTCCTCGTTCTTCGCCGTGCACACGAGCGCGCCGAGTTCCATGGAGGCGGCGGCCCAGCGGGCGGCGGTCGACTCCTCCTCGGGCAGCAGGGCGCGGGCGAGGCGCCGCTCGGCGGCCGTGGTGGCGTTCGGCGGGTACTGCACGCCGGTCGCCGCCCGCGCGAACACCCGGCGCACGTTCGTGTCGAGCACCGGGTGGCGCTGCCCGTACGCGAAGGAGGCGACCGCGGCGGCGGTGTACTCGCCGATGCCGGGCAGGGCGATCAGCCGGCCGTGGTCACGCGGTACGTCGCCACCGTGCCGTTCCGTTATGGCGACGGCGGCGGCGTGCAGCCGGAGCGCCCGGCGCGGGTAGCCGAGCCGGCCCCAGGCGCGGACGGCCTCGCCGGGGGCTTCGGCGGCGAGGTCGGCGGGGCGGGGCCAGCGCGCCAGCCACTGCTCGTACACGGGCAGGACGCGCACGACGGGGGTCTGCTGGAGCATGAACTCGCTGACCATCACGCCCCACGCCCCCGCCTCGGGGCGGCGCCACGGCAGGTCGCGGGCGTGCCGGTCGAACCAGGCGAGGACGGGGCCGTGCAGCGTGGCGGGGTCCTCGGGCCCGGCGGAACCGCGGGCGGCGGCTCCGGCCCGGGCCCCGGCCCCGGCGGGGGAGGCGGAGGAGGCGGCGGCGGGGAGGGCGTCGGGTGTGGGGGCGTCGATGGAAGTCATGGCACTCCCGATCCTGACATGTTCCCGCGCGGATCAGTACGCGCCGTGGCGCGCGCCCCCGGGGCGCGCGGAGGCACGGCCGCGCGGACCACGCCCCACGCACCACACCACCGCGCTGCTCCGACTGGAGCGGGCGGAGTCGACGAGCGCGACCACGGGGCGGCGGGCCGCCTTCATCACGACGTACGCGATGATGCCGCCGGCCAGCAGGCCGACGGTCACGTCGTGCGGGTAGTGGACGCCGACGAAGACCCGGGAGAACGCCATGAGCAGGGCCATGGGGGCGGTCAGCCAGACGATGCCCCGCCAGGACAGGGCGAGCGCGAGGGCGGCGGCGCCGGCGATGGCGGAGTGGTTGCTCGGGAAGGACCAGTCACCAGGGGCCGGGCAGTCGACGAGCGGGCTGGGCGCCCCGGTCATGGCCCGGCACGGACGTTCCTCGTCGACGAGCGACTTCAGTCCCTCGCTCACGACGTAGCCGAAGGCCGTCGCGAGCGGGGCGAGCAGCGCGAGCGCCATGGCGTCGTCCGACCCGCGCCGCATCCGCCACCAGCCGGCGATGAACAGCACCCCGAAGAGCAACAGCCCGAGCTCGGTCCATACCTCCGCCAGTTTCTGGAACCAGTGGGGTGTGGTGTGCGCGAAGTCGAGTATGTCGAGATACAGGCTGTCGGAGAGATCGAGGAGGTTGTCCATGGTGGTCGACGTTAACCGGCTTACGGAGGTGCTCGCTCCGGCCGAAGGGCGACAGGACTCCCCGACGAAAGTAGGGGGTACGGGACCGGCCTGGTGAAACGGGGGGTGAACGCGGCCGGGAGGCCCGTGAAACCGGCCGTGAAGAAGGCGCGCGCGAAAGCCCCCAGGGGGAGCCCCCAAGGAGCCCCGGAAGGGCCGCGGAGGAGCCCGTGACGGCCCTGCCGGGACATCCCCGAGCCGTCCCGGACCCCTCCGGGAGGAGTTTCCGGCCAGGCGAGGATGTGATCATCGGCAAAACTTGGTGTCTGGGGCGGCATGGAGGGCGGGAGTTGGGCCCGTTCTCTCGTAAGGTTCGTGGCGTGGGATCTTTGCGCAAACCGGTCGGGCCGCTTCCCTCCTCCATCTACTGGCGCAGGAGGGCGGTGGCGGCGTGCCTGATCGCCCTTCTCGCGCTGCTCGCCCTATGGGCCGTCACCTCCGGTGGCAACGGGAGCAAGAAGACCGACGACAAGGCCAACGGCTCTTCTCCCGCACCGGAGATCACGCCCGGACCCTCGGGCACGGGACCGGCGATCAGCCAACGGCCGGGCGGCCGGGACGAGTCGGACGCCGGTGACGGCGGCGACGGCAAGGGCGGTGCCGGTACGGGCGCCGGTTCCGGCGACGGCTCGGACACGGGCGCGGGCGGCGGTTCCGGTGGCGCGGACGGCAAGAACGGCGACACGGACGGGGCCGGCGGCGACGGCGGTGCCGGTACGGGCGCGGGCCAGCGGGTCCCGGCCGGGTCCTCGCTGCCGAACTGTGTCCCCGGCGCGATCCAGTTGACGCTCGGTCAAGCGAAGAACGCGTACGAGCCGGGCGAGAAGCCCCGCTTCAAGCTGACCGTCCGCAACACCTCCGGTGCCGCCTGCAAGACGGATCTCGGCCCGAAGAACGCGGTGTTGACGGTCCGTGACACCACCGGCGTCCTGTGGTCCTCGAAGGACTGCCCGAGCCCGGCGTCCCCGCTCTACCTGAAGGTCCCGGCGCACTCCACGATCACCCACACCGTGGAGTGGGACCGGCACCGCAGCGCCCCGGAGTGCGCGAAGGCCGCGGACCGCGGCCAGGTCGGCCCGGGCACCTACCTCGTGGAGGCCGCGGTGCCGGGCGAGAAGGTGGCGCCGGTGTCGTTCCAGCTCGCGAAGGACTGAACCGGCCGGCCGCTGTCGGGCCGCCGGGGAAAAACCGCGGAGGGGCGGACGGGACCCATGCGTCCCGTCCGCGGCCTCCGGGCTTACGTATGTACGTACGTGTCGGCCCGCGTACGGCTAGACGTACCGCTCCAGGATCGACGACTCCGCCAGCCGCGACAGGCCCTCGCGCACGCTGCGCGCCCGCGCCTCGCCGACGCCGTCCACGGTCTGGAGGTCGTCCACGCTTGCCGCGAGCAGCTTCTGCAGCCCGCCGAAGTGCTCCACGAGCCGCTCGATGATCGCGCCGGGCAGCCGCGGCACCTTCGCGAGGAGCCGGTAACCGCGCGGCGACACCGCCGAGTCCAGCGTCTCGGGGGAGCCGCTGTAGCCCAGCGCCCGGGCCACGTTCGGCAGTTCGAGGAGTTCGGCGTGGGTGAGCGCGTCCAGCTCGGTCAGCGCCTCGGCGACCGTGCGGGAACGCTTCGCCGACGGCTCGGGCACGTAGTCGCGGACGACCAGCTCGCGCTCCGGCTCCACGCCCGCGATCAACTCGTCGAGCTGGAGGGACAGAAGCCGGCCGTCGGTGCCGAGCTCCACCACGTACTCGGCGATCTCGGTGGCGATCCGGCGCACCATCTCCAGGCGCTGGCACACGGCCGTCACGTCCCGGACCGTCACCAGGTCCTCGATCTCGAGCGCGGAGAGGGTGCCGGCCACCTCGTCGAGGCGCAGCTTGTACCGCTCCAGGGTCGCCAGCGCCTGGTTCGCGCGGGACAGGATCGCGCCCGACTCCTCCAGGACGCGGCGCTCGCCGTTCACGTACAGGGCGATGAGCCGCATCGACTGCGACACCGAGACGACCGGGAAGCCGCACTGCTTGGAGACCCGGTCCGCCGTACGGTGCCGGGTGCCGGTCTCCTCGGTCGGGATCGACGCGTCGGGGACCAGCTGGACGCCGGCCCGCAGGATCTTGCTGATGTCCTTGTCGAGGACGATCGCCCCGTCGAGCTTGCACAGCTCGCGCAGCCGCGTCGCCGCGAACTCGACGTCGATGACGAAACCGCCCGTGCACATCGACTCGACGCTCTTGTCCATGCCGAGGACGATCAGACCGCCGGTATTGCCGCGCAGCACGCGTTCGAGTCCGTCGCGCAGGGCGGTGCCGGGGGCGACGGCGCTGAGCGACGCACGCATCAGTGCTTCGTTGTCCTTGGCTGCCACTGCACTCCTCCGGCTCGTACGGATGGGCGAGACCAGGGCAAAGTCTAGCGACACCACCCCGTCGCCCTCCGCCGCGCGCCGGGAGCGCCCACCCGTCGCCGGCCCCCGTCGCGTCGCCTTCCCTTACCCGGGCACGCCCGACTTCAGCCCCGCGCGGCCTGTTCCCTCCCCGCGCAGCCGTCCTCGAACCTCGAACGAACCCCGAACGAACCTCGAACGGACCCGGAATCGCCCCGGGTCAGCCCCGGGTCAGCCCCGGGTCAGCCCCGACTTGGTCCCCGAACCGACCCTCGCCCTAACCCCGCGCCGATTCCGCCGTCTCCGTCATGTCCGGTGTACGGGACCGGCGGCTGCGCGGCAGGACCCGCAGCGCGTCGCCCATGTCCGCGACCTCGGTGACCTTCATGCCCGGCGGGACCTTGCCCGGGTCCGTCGGGACGAGCGCGTGCGTGAAGCCGAGCCGGTGCGCCTCCGCGAGCCGGCGCTGCACGCCCGTCACCCGCCGGACCTCGCCCGCGAGCCCCACCTCGCCGATCGCCACCAGGTTCTTCGGCAGCGGCGTGTCGCTCGCGGCGGAGGCCAGGGCCAGCGCGATGGCCAGGTCGGCGGCGGGCTCGGACAGCTTCACGCCGCCCACCGTCGCGCTGTAGATGTCCCGCTTGCCGAGCGCGCTGATCCGGCCCCGCTGCTCCAGGACCGCGAGCATCATCGACACCCGGGAGGTCTCCAGACCGGACGTGGTCCGGCGCGGCGACGGGATCTGCGAGTCCACCGTCAGCGCCTGCACCTCGGCCACCAGCGGCCGGCGGCCCTCCAGGGTCACCGTCAGACAGGTGCCGGGCACGGCCACGTCACGGCGCGTCAGGAACAGCCCGGACGGGTCGGCGAGCCCCGTGATGCCCTCGTCGTGCAGCTCGAAGCAGCCGACCTCGTCCGTCGCCCCGTACCGGTTCTTCACTCCGCGCACCAGGCGCAGCCGGGCGTGCCGGTCGCCCTCGAAGTGCAGCACCACGTCCACCAGGTGCTCCAGGAGCCGGGGGCCGGCGATCGCGCCGTCCTTGGTGACGTGGCCGACGAGCAGCGTGGACATGCCGCGCTCCTTCGAGGCCCGGATCAGCGCCCCGGCGACCTCGCGGACCTGCGCCATGCCGCCCGGCGCGCCGTCGATCTCCGGCGAGGCCACGGTCTGTACCGAGTCGAGGATCAGCAGCGAGGGCTTCACGTCGTCGAGGTGTGCGAGAACGGCCGACAGGTCGGTCTCCGCCGCCAGGTACAGATGGTCGCTCAGGGCGTGGATCCGGTCGGCGCGCAGCCGCACCTGGCTCGCGGACTCCTCGCCCGTCACGTACAGCGTGCGGTGCTGGTCACTGGCCGCCTTCGCGGCGACGTCGAGCAGCAGCGTCGACTTGCCGACGCCCGGCTCGCCCGCGATCAGCACGACCGCGCCGGGCACCAGACCGCCGCCGAGCACCCGGTCCAGTTCGTCGACGCCGGTGCTGCGGGCCGTCGCCGACCGCCCGTCGACCTGGCCGATCGGCAGCGCGGCCGTGGACACGCGGCCCGCGGCCGTGGTCCGTACGGCGGGCGTGCCGTACTCCTCGACCGTGCCCCATGCCTGGCATTCGGGGCAGCGGCCGAGCCACTTGGCGGTCTGCCAGCCGCACTCGGTGCAGCGGTAGGACGGCCTGTCCTTGGCGGTTTTGGTACGAGCAGCCATGAGCGCCACCGTATAGCCCGGGTCTGACAACGACCCCGGCCGCGCCCCTCCAGCCCGGCCCCAGGAGCCGCCCCCAGCCTGGCCCAGCCCGGCCTCCGGCGCGCTCCCGTCCCCCATCGGGTGATCACTTCACCCGTATGGATTAAAAGCATGCAAGCCGAGCGAACGGTCCCCGCCCCCGCCCCTACGGTCGCCGGGTGACGAGCAGCAGGCTGGACCACCCCACGTGGAGCACCGGCGGGACCGGCGGGACCGGTGGAACCGGTGGCGACTCCCGCGCGCCCGGGCGGCAGCCCGCGCGGTACGGGCCGGCGGAGCGGTACGACGCGTATCTCGACGGCCTGTTCACGTACTGCCTCTCTGTGCTGTGCGACCACGACACGGCCACCGCCGTCCTCGGCGACGTGCTCGTCCTCGCCGAACGGCACCAGGGCCGCTGCCCCGCCGACGAGTCCGGCCGGCGCGCGTGGCTGTACGCCCTGGCCCGCTGGACCTGTCTGCGCGTCCTCGGCGAACAGCGCCGCGCACGGCGCACGCGCCGGGGCGCGGGAGTGGGCGCGCACACCGGCCGCCCCTCGCACGCGTCCGTGGCGCCCGCCCCGCTCACTGAGCCCCCGACCCCCGAGGTGGCCGACCGGCGCCGGGCCGAACTCGCCGCGCTCGCCTGGCCCGAGGCCGCCGGGACCACGCCGCAGCAGCGCGAGGCGCTGGAACTGGCGGTACGGCACGGGCTCGGCGCCCGCGAGATCGCGGCCGTCCTGTCACTCGATCCGGTGAGGGCCCGCGAGCTGTTGTCCTCGGCCGCGTGCGAGGTGGAGCGGACCCGGGCCGCGCTGGCCGTCGTCGGCACCGGCGGCTGCCCGGTCGTCGCGCGGTTCACCGGCGACCAGCGGGTGCTGCTGTCGGCCACCCTGCGCACCGAACTGGTCCGGCACGTCGACGACTGCCCGCGCTGCCGCCGCGCCGCCGAGCGCGCCGGCGCGAGCGGCCCCTGGCCGGGCGCCCTCGCCGCGGCCCTCCCCGGCTCCGCCGCCGGCAGTCCGGCGCTGCCGATCGTGCCGGCCCCCCGCGCCGCCGCGTACGGGGCCCTGCGGCCGCCCACGCGCGCGTGGGCCGTCGGCCCGCACTTCGCGGCGACCGGTTTCCCGGTGGACCCGAAGGTCCACGCGGCGCGCCGCGACCGGATGCGGACCCGTGCCCTCACCACCACCCTGGTCGCCGCGGTCGTCGCCGCGCCGGTGCTCGCGCTGTGGACCTCGTACCGGGGCGTGCCGGGCGTGGGGGAGGGGCAGGGCGGCGCCCGGATCAGCGCGCGCGAGGCGGACGAACCGAGCGGCGGCAGCGACGCGCGGCCCACCGCGCGGTACGAGAACACCGGCAGCGCCCGCACCTCCCCCGACCCCCGCTACACCCGCGGCAGCCGTTCCCCGGACGTGTCGGTCGAGGTGATCAGCCCCGGCGCGCCCGCCGGACCGGTCGCGCCGGGCACCCCCGCGCCCGCCCGGATCGCGGCCGCGGCCCGCGGCAGCGGCACGACGACCCTGCTGACGCTCACCAACGAGGGCGGGCGGCCCGGCACCTGGTCGCTGTGGTCCGACGCGCCCTGGCTGTACGTGAGCCGGGCCGCCGGCAGCCTGGCCCCCGGCGAGTCGGTCACCGTCCGGATCGCCGTCGACCGCCGGCACGAACCGGACGGCCCCTGGAGCGCCCGGGTCGGCGTCCAGCCGGCGGGCGCGATGGTACGGATCGGCGGGTACGGGACGCGGCCGGCGCCCGCGCCGACGCGGCCCGCCCCGCCGCGGCCGACCAGCGGCGGTCCGTCGGCCCCGCCGCCCACCGGCGCGCCGCCGACCAGCCCGCCGCCGTCGACGGCCGAGCCCACCCGGCCGCCGGCGACCGCGCCGCCCACGAGCCCGGCCACCACCGACCCGGCCCCGACGCCCACGCCGACGGGCCCGGCCCCGACGCCCGGCTCCCCGGACCCGGACCCGAGCCCGTCTTCGTAAAACGTCTCCGTAAACGTCTCCGTAAACCCGTGTCCGCCCTCGCCGAGGGCGGAGGTCAGGAGGGGTCCGCCGGGTGCGGCGCGACCAGCGGCAGCTGCGAGGCGAGCCGCGCCTCGCACAGCCCGACCAGCACGTCGTACGCCGCCTGCCCCATCATCTCGACGAGTTCCGGCCGGTACGAGACGTAGACCGGCCGCTCGCCCACGTGCGCGGACGTGGCCGTCGTGCAGTACCAGTGCAGGTCGTGGCCGCCCGGGCCCCAGCCGCGCCGGTCGTACTCTCCGATCGACACCTGCAGGACCTTGGTGTCGTCGGGGCGCTCGATCCAGTCGTACGTCCGCCGCACCGGCAGCTGCCAGCACACGTCCGGCTTGGTCTCCAGCGGCTCGACGCCCTCCCGCACGGCCAGGATGTGCAGCGCGCAGCCGGCGCCGCCCGCGAAACCGGGGCGGTTCTGGAAGATGCACGAGCCCTTCCAGCGGCGGGTCTGCCGGTCGCCGTCCTCGTCGGTCTGCGTCCAGCCCGTCGCGCTGCCGACGTCGTGGAACTGCCACACCTCGGGCGTGAGCCGCGCGACGTGCCCGGCGACCCGCTGCTCGTCGTCCTCGTCGGAGAAGTGCGCGCCCAGCGTGCAGCAGCCGTCGTCGGGGCGGCCCTCCTTGATGCCCTGGCAGCCGTTGCCGAAGACGCAGGTCCAGCGGGAGGTGAGCCAGGTCAGGTCGCAGCGGTAGACCTGCTCCTCGTCGTCCGGGTCGGCGAACTCGACCCACGCGCGCGGGAAGTCCAGGCCCTTCTCGTCCGGTTCCGGGGCGATGTCCTTCCCCTTCCCCTTTCCCTTGCCCTCGTTCTTTCCCTTGGCCTTCTTCGAGACCTTGACCGACTTGGCGGCGTGGGCGATGCGGGCCGCCTTCGCCTGCCGCTCGGCGTCGGCCCCCGCGGGGGCGGCGGAGGTGGTGGCGGTCACGTCGGCGCTGACCTTGCCGGTGTCTTTGCCCGGCTTCGCCTTTTTCGTCTTTGGCACGACTCCAAGCGTATGCGGGCGGGCGCAGTAGCGTTTCCGCCATGAGACTCGGAGTCCTCGACGTCGGTTCGAACACGGTGCACCTGCTGGTGGTCGACGCCCACCCCGGCGCCCGCCCGCTGCCCGCGCACTCGCACAAGGCGGAGCTGCGGCTCGCCGAGCTGCTCGACGAGCGGGGAGCCATCGCCGACGCGGGCGTCGAGCGGCTGATCGCCACGGTCCAGGACGCGCTCACGGCCGCCGAGGACAAGGGCTGCGAGGAGGTGCTGCCGTTCGCGACCTCGGCGGTGCGCGAGGCGAGCAACGCCGACTCCGTGCTGTCCCGGGTGTACGCGGAGACGGGCATCGCGCTCCAGGTGCTGAGCGGCGAGGAGGAGGCCCGGCTGACCTTCCTGGCCGCCCGCCGCTGGTTCGGCTGGTCCGCGGGCAAGCTGTTCCTGCTCGACATCGGCGGCGGCTCGCTGGAGGTCGGCTTCGGCATCGACGAGGAGCCGGACGCCGCCGTGTCCCTGCCGCTGGGCGCCGGCCGGCTCACCGCGGGCTGGCTGCGCGGCGACCCGGCGGACCCGGGCGAGGTGAAGGCGCTGCGCCGGCACGTCCGCGCGCAGATCGCCCGTACCGTCGGCGAATTCAGCCGCTTCGGATCGCCCGACCATGTCGTGGCCACGTCCAAGACCTTCAAGCAGCTGGCCCGGATCGCCGGCGCCCCCGGCTCGGGCTTCGGGCTGTACGTCCAGCGCAGCCTGACCCGCGCCTCGCTCGCCGAGTGGGTGCCGCGGCTGGCCACGATGACGTCGTCCGAGCGGTCGACGCTGCCCGGCGTCTCGGCGGGGCGGGCGGCCCAGCTGCTCGCGGGCGCGCTGGTCGCGGAGGGGGCGATGGACCTGTTCGGGGTGGAGGCCCTGGAGATCTGCCCGTGGGCGCTGCGCGAGGGCGTGATCCTGCGCCGCCTGGACCACCTGCCGTAGCGGCGGGGGTACGGGTGGGTACGGAACGGGTCCGTGGTGGGCGTGCGGCGGCCGGGAACGGCGTGAGCGGAGCCGGGCGGCCGGGTGACGGGAGCCGGGCGGCCGGGTGACCGGAACCACCTCCCCGCCCACAGGCCCGCCCCGTACCCTGTCTCCGTGGCAGAACCAGTCGTGCGGATCCCGGAAGCGAAGGTCGCGCTCTCGACGGCCTCCGTCTACCCGGAGTCGACGGCGACCGCCTTCGAGGTCGCCGCACGTCTCGGTTACGACGGGGTCGAGGTCATGGTGTGGACCGACCCGGTCAGCCAGGACATCGAGGCCCTGCGCCGGCTCTCGGACTACCACCAGGTGCCGATCCTCGCCGTGCACGCGCCCTGTCTGCTCATCACCCAGCGCGTCTGGTCCACCGACCCGTGGGTCAAGCTCCAGCGCGCCCGCGCGGCGGCGGAGAAGCTGGGCGCGTCGACGGTGGTGGTGCACCCGCCGTTCCGCTGGCAGCGGCAGTACGCGCGCGACTTCGTCTCGGGGATCTGGCGGATGGCGGACGAGACGGACGTCCGGTTCGCCGTCGAGAACATGTACCCGTGGCGGTACAAGGACCGCGAGATGCTCGCGTACGCCCCCGAGTGGGACGTCACCAAGGACGACTACCGGCACTTCACCGTCGACCTGTCGCACACGGCGACCGCCCGGACCGACACCCTCGCCATGGTCGACCGCATGGGCGACCGGCTCGGCCACGTCCACCTCGCGGACGGGCGCGGTTCGGCGAAGGACGAGCACCTGGTGCCGGGCCGCGGCACCCAGCCCTGCGCCGAGCTGCTCGAACGCCTGGCGTACAGCGGCTACGACGGTCATGTCGTGATCGAGGTCAACACCCGCCGGGCCATGTCGTCGGCCGAACGCGAGGCCGACCTCGCCGAGGCGCTGGCCTTCACCCGCCTCCACCTGGCCGCCGCGTCCCGGGATCGGGACCGGGGCACGCGCGCGTAAGCGCCGGAAGCTCCCGACCCGGCTCCGCCCTTCCCCTTCCCACCGAGCCCGGAGACGTCGTCCCGTCCGCGATATGGACAAGCATGTCCATATCCTGGAGTCAGGGCGTACGCTCGACAGCAAGCACACCCGTCACGAGAGGCGAGCGACGATGCCCGAGCTGAGGTCCCGCACTGTCACCCACGGCCGCAACATGGCGGGCGCCCGCGCCCTGATGCGCGCCTCCGGTGTACCGGGCGCGGACATCGGACGGAAGCCCGTCATCGCCGTGGCGAACTCCTTCACCGAGTTCGTCCCCGGCCACACCCACCTCCAGCCGGTCGGCCGGATCGTCTCCGAGGCCATCACCGCGGCAGGCGGCATCGCCCGCGAGTTCAACACGATCGCCGTCGACGACGGCATCGCCATGGGCCACGGCGGCATGCTCTACTCGCTGCCCTCCCGCGACCTGATCGCCGACAGCGTGGAGTACATGGTCGAGGCGCACTGCGCCGACGCCCTGATCTGCGTCTCCAACTGCGACAAGATCACCCCGGGCATGCTCATGGCGGCGCTGCGCCTGAACATCCCCACCGTCTTCGTCTCCGGCGGCCCGATGGAGTCCGGCCGCGCCACGCTCGTCGACGGCTCGGTCCGCACCCTCGACCTGGTCGACGCGATCTCCGAGGCCGTCAACGACAAGGTCTCGGACGAGGACATCCGCCGCATCGAGGAGAACGCCTGCCCGACCTGCGGCTCCTGTTCCGGCATGTTCACCGCCAACTCGATGAACTGCCTGGCCGAGGCCATCGGCCTCGCCCTGCCCGGCAACGGCTCCGTCCTCGCCACCCACACCGCCCGCCGCGCGCTGTACGAGAACGCCGCCCGCACGGTCGTCGAGATCACCCGCCGCTACTACGACGAGGACGACGCGTCCGTACTGCCGCGCGCCGTCGCCACCCACGCGGCCTTCGACAACGCCATGGCCCTCGACATCGCCATGGGCGGCTCCACCAACACGATCCTGCACCTGCTGGCCGCCGCCCAGGAGGCCGGTCTCGACTACGGCCTCGCCGACATGGACGCCGTCTCGCGCCGCGTCCCCTGCCTGGCCAAGGTCGCGCCGAACGTCGCCCCCGGCGGCACGTACTACATGGAGGACGTGCACCGGGCCGGCGGCATCCCCGCCATCCTCGGCGAGCTGCACCGCGCCGGCCTGCTGAACGAGGACGTCCACGCCGTGCACAGCCCCTCCCTCGACGAGTGGCTGAAGAACTGGGACGTGCGCGGCGGCTCCCCCGCCGAGGAGGCCGTCGAGCTGTGGCACGCGGCCCCCGGCTGCGTCCGCTCCGCGACCGCCTTCTCCCAGTCCGAGCGCTGGGACACCCTCGACACCGACGCCGAGGGCGGCTGCATCCGCGACGCCGCCCACGCCTACTCCAAGGACGGCGGTCTCGCCGTGCTGCGCGGCAACCTCGCCGTCGACGGCGCCGTGGTGAAGACCGCCGGCGTCGACGAGTCGATCTGGACCTTCGAAGGCCCGGCGGTCGTGTGCGAGTCGCAGGACGAGGCCGTCGAGAAGATCCTGAACAAGCAGGTCAAGGACGGCGACGTGGTCGTCATCCGCTACGAGGGCCCGCGCGGCGGCCCCGGCATGCAGGAGATGCTCTACCCGACGTCCTTCCTCAAGGGCCGCGGCCTCGGCAAGACCTGTGCCCTGGTCACCGACGGCCGGTTCTCCGGCGGCACCTCGGGCCTCTCCATCGGCCACGCCTCCCCGGAGGCGGCCTCGGGCGGCACGATCGCGCTCGTCGAGGACGGCGACCGCATCCGTATCGACATCCCGAGCCGCTCCATCGAGCTGCTGGTCGACGAGGCGACCCTGGACGCCCGCCGCGCCGCGCTCGGCGGCGTCTACGTGCCGAAGAACCGCGAGCGCAAGGTCTCGGCGGCGCTGCGGGCGTACGCGGCGATGGCGACGAGCGCCGACAAGGGCGCGGTCCGCGACGTGAGCAAGCTGGCCTGACACCGGAAGCCGTAGCCGTACCTACGCGCGCGGGGCGTGAGCGAACCGGTATCGCTCACGCCCCGCGCGCGTACGCGTAGGCAGCGCCGGCCCGCGCATCACCAGTCCGCCGGCTCCGTCGCGTCCACGGCGAACACGGACCCGTCCGGGACCCCGGCGATCACCCGGGGGCCGATGACGACGGGGGCGGGCAGGCTGGCGGTGAAGGGGTACCGGCCGCCGGCGGTACGGGGCCGGGTCTGGCCCAGCAGCGTGCCGCGCGCCGCGTCCACGGCGAGCAGCCGCCCGTCGCCGGCCGTCAGCAGGACCCGGCCGTCCGCGACGACCGGCCGCGACGTCCGCGTCACCTCGGTCTCCAGCCGCCACAGCCGGGCCCGGTCCGCCCCGGCAGTCCCGGCGGCCCCATCCGAGCGTGCCGTGTCGACCGCGAGGAGCGTGCCGCCGACCCCGACGACGTACACGACGTCGCCCGCCACAGCCGCCTGCGCCTGGTCCAGGGGCGCGGCGAGCGGCACCCGCCGGACGTCCGCCGCCCGGTCGGCGAGGTCCACCCGCACCACGGCGTCGGTGTACCCGTCGAGGTCGGCGGAGAGCAGCAGCAGCGCGTCCCCGGTCGCCCCCACGGGTTCGAGCAGGCCGGGCACCCGGCGGGTCCACAGCACCGTCCCGTCCGCCGCCCGGACCGCGCCGACCACCGTCGACCGCCCGTCCGCGGCCGGCGTCGCGGTGTACGCGGTCTCCGCCGAGGCCCCTGCCGAGGACCCCGCTCCGGCGGCGAGCCAGCGGGTGCCGGCGCCCCCGATCCGCGTCGACCACAGCTGCCGCCCGGTCGCGCCGTCGAGCGCGCGCGCCTGCCCGCCGCGTGGACTCACGAGCAGCACCGTGCCGCCGGCGGGCACGACCTGGACGCCGCCCGCGAGCGAGGCGCCCCAGACCACGTCGCCGCCGGCCGGCCGGTACGCCTCCAGCCGGCTCCCGTCGCCGTTCGCCGCGAGCACCAGACCGCCCGACGGAAGCGGGGCGCGGCTCTCGTCCGCCCGCCCGCCGTCCGCGTGCGCCGACCACACGGCCGTACCGCCGTCGGCGTCGAGCCGGGCCAGCGGCACGCCGGGGCCGGAGCAGTAGAGGTCCGTGCCGGAGGCGGTGCACAGGGGGGAGTGGCGCTCCCCGGCACCTTCCGCGAGGGTGGCCTCCCAGGGGCGGAACGTCCGGCTCCGCTCGTCCGCGGCCGGGCCGATGCTGTCCGGTCCCCCGCCCCAGACCCGTACCCCGACGAGGGTTCCGGCGGCCACGGTGACGAGCAGCGGCAGGGCGACGGCCCACCGCAGCCCACGCCGCCGTCCACCGTCCTTCCCCGTCCCCTTCCCCGCCCCCTTCCCCGTCCCCTTGGCCTTCTCCTTCGTCTTCTCCCGCCGCGCGGAGCGGTGTGTGGGGGCGTCCGTCGCCGCGCCGAGCGCGGGCGCCGTCTCGGCCCCCGGCACCCGACGGCGCTGCGCCGGTACGAGCCCGACCGCCCCCGCCCCCGCGATCCCCGCCGCCGCACCCGGCTCCGCGACCCCGCGCAGCCGCCCCATCAGCTCGTCGGCGGTGGGCCGCTCCGCCGGGTCCTTCGCCAGACAGCCGCGCAGCAGCGGAGCCAGCGCCTCCGGTACGCCGGTCAGTTCGGGCTCGTCATGGACGACCTGGTACGCGACGATGTACGGGCTGTCCGAGTCGAACGGCCCCCGCCCGGTCGCCGCGTGCACCAGGACGGCGCCCAGCGCGAACACGTCCGCCGCCGGCCCGACCTCGCGCGGCCGCTGGAACTGCTCCGGCGCCATGAACGGCGGTGTGCCGATCAGCCGGCCCGTCTCGGTGCGCAGATCGCTGTCGGCGGGCCGCGAGATCCCGAAGTCGATGACCTTGGGGCCGTCCGCCGCGAGCAGCACGTTGCCGGGCTTCAGATCGCGGTGCACCACCCCGGCCCGGTGGATGTCGCGCAGCGCCTCGGCCAGACCGGACGCGAGCCGGCGCAGCTCCTCGACGCCGAGCGGCCCGCCCTGCTTGACCCGGTCGGACAGCGTGGGCCCGTCGATGAACAGGGTGGCCATCCACGGCCGGTCCGCTTCCGGATCGGCGTCGACGACGGGCGCGGTGAACGCCCCGCTCACCCGCCGCGCGGCCGCCACCTCCTGCCGGAAGCGCGCCCGGAATTCCGGATCGGCGGCGTGATCGTCGTGCACGACCTTGACGGCCAGGCACAGCCCGGAATCGGACGTGGCCAGATGGACCACACCCATTCCACCTGAGCCGAGAACCGGCCCGAGTCGATACTGGCCGGCGTGATCCGGCCGTTCCGCTTCCGGAAACAGCGGTCCGGAATTGCGCAGCGGCGGCATCCGCCCACCCCCGTGTTCGTCCGCGAGCGCGACGTGCGGAGCCTAGTCGATGACCTGTGCGAATCCCTCGGCGCCTTGCTAGCCTGCGCGGCGTGTCGGTGGCCATCACCGCACATTCACGCTCAACGGGGGAGGAACACATGGGTTCTGACGAAGCGACGGCGGTGTCCGACGTGGCCGGATCCGGTACGCCGGAGACCACGGACGCGGCGGCCGAGGCCGTCACCACGATGTCGGTGAAGCGCTACCCGGTCGCGCCGGGCGTCCAGCTCAACGTCCGGTCCGGCCCGGGCACGAACTACGAGATCGTGAAGATCCTGCCGCTCGGCGCCTCCGTGCCGATCAACTGCCAGCGGCGCGGGGAATGGGTCACCGGCCCGTACGGCACCTCGAACATCTGGGACAACATCGCCAACGGCCAGTACGTCTCCGACGCGTACGTCCACACCGGCAGCGACGGCTACGTCGCCGTCCCCTGCTGACCCGGGCCTCAACCTCGTCGCCGTCGCTCGCGGGATGACTCGCGGGATAATCGGTCCTGTGAGCGACGACGACCGCCCCGCCGCGGGCACATCCGACAAGAACGGCCCCAGCCCCGGCCCCCAGCCCGAGGAGATCCGTTTCTTCGGCACGACCTGGGTCGACCACGACGGCGGCTACGGGCTGCGCCGCGCCGGCGTCGCCGTCGGCGCGCTGCTCGCCGCCGCGGCCGGCGGCCTGGTCCTGCGCTTCGGCTTCCAGGGACTGCAGATCGCCGAGGTCGGCGGCTTCGTCGACATCCTCGTCGTCGTCATGTTCGCGATCTGCAGCGCCATCGCCTTCCGCAAGACCTGGGAGGGCTTCACCCGCCGTCCCGCCGATCCGGCCCGCGAGGACGCGCTGCGCAGCGTGAAGGCGATCGGCCTCATCGGCTCGCTCCTCGCGTACTCCTTCCGCGCCCTCACCGAGGCCCCCGGCGAGCGGCTGCGCCGCACCGAGTACGAGACGGCCCTCGTCCAGTACGAGAAGCGCCGCGCGCAGCGCGCCGGCAACCCGTCCTCCCGCAAGAAGAAGCGGTAGCGGGGCCGTACGGTCCTTGACCGGGGACACCCCCGGCCGCACGATGCACCGCATGGTGCGCAGTGAGCGGGGTGTCCGTACGGAGGACGGGGACGAGGACGGGGACGAGGACGGGGCCGGTCGGCCCGCCGCCCTCACCGCGCGCGGCCTCACCGTCGTCCGCGGCGGCCGCCCCGTCGTGCGCGACCTGACCTTCACCGTCCCCCGCGGCCGGGTCACCGGCCTCCTCGGCCCCTCCGGCTGCGGCAAGACCACCCTCATGCGGGCGATCGTCGGCACCCAGGCCAAGGTCACCGGCACCCTCGACGTCCTCGGCCACCCCGCCGGCGCCGCCGCCCTGCGCTCCCGGATCGGCTACGTCACCCAGGCCCCGTCCGTCTACGACGACCTCACCGTCCACCAGAACCTCGCCGCCTTCGCCGCGATCCTGCTCCCGGGCCGCGCCCACCGCGCCGCACGCCGCGCCACCGTCGACCGCGCCGTCGAGGACGTCGACCTCGCCGACCACGCGCACGTCCTGGCCGGCCGGCTCTCCGGCGGCCAGCGCAGCCGCGTCTCGCTCGCCGTCGCCCTCCTCGGCACCCCCGAACTCCTCGTCCTCGACGAACCCACCGTCGGCCTCGACCCCGTCCTGCGCCGCGACCTGTGGGACCTCTTCCACCGCATCGCCGCCGACCGGGGCACCACGCTGCTCGTCTCCTCGCACGTCATGGACGAGGCCGAACGCTGCCACCGGCTGCTGCTCCTGCGCGACGGCGCGCTCCTCGCCGACGACACCCCCGACGCGCTGCGCCGCCTCAGCCCCGCCGGCACCGTCGAGGCCGCCTTCCTCCACCTCGTCGAATCCGCGGCCACCCCCGACCCGGGCCCGGAACCAGGCCCGGACGCGAACCCCGGCCCCGGCCCCGCCCCCGGCCCTCACCCGCAGGAGCCCCGCCCATGAACGGCGCCCGCACCCTCGCCACCGCCGCCCGCGTGCTGCGCCAGCTCCGCCACGACCCGCGCACCCTCGCGCTCCTGCTCCTCGTCCCCTGCGTGCTGCTCGTCCTGCTCCGGTACGTCTTCTACAGCGACCCGCAGGTCTTCGACGGCATCGGCGCGTCCCTGCTCGGCATCTTCCCGCTCATCACGATGTTCCTGGTGACGTCCATCGCCACCCTGCGCGAACGCACCTCCGGCACCCTCGAACGCCTCCTCGCCATGCCGCTCGGCAAGGGTGACCTCATCGCCGGCTACGCGCTCGCCTTCGGCCTCCTCGCCGTCGTCCAGTCCGCCCTCGCCACCGGGCTCGCCCTGTGGTTCCTCGGCCTCGACGTCGTCGGCTCGCCCTGGCTGCTGCTCCTCGTCGCCCTGCTCGACGCGCTCCTCGGCACCGCCCTCGGGCTCTTCGTCTCGGCCTTCGCCGCCACCGAGTTCCAGGCCGTCCAGTTCATGCCGGCCGTGATCTTCCCCCAGCTGCTGCTGTGCGGCCTGTTCACCCCGCGCGACCAGATGGCCCCGGCGCTGGAAGCCCTCTCGAACGTCCTGCCCATGTCGTACGCCGTCGACGGCATGAACCAGGTCCTGCGGCACCCGCACCTCACCGCCGACTTCGTCCGCGACGTCCTCGTCGTCGCCGGCAGCGCGGTCCTCGTCCTCGCGCTGGGCGCGGCCACCCTCCGCCGCCGCACCGCCTGACCCGCCGGTTCGCCTCCCTGCCCGCCCCTCGGACGAAAACCCCACGCCAGGCCCCCTGGTGCGAGGATGGCCCTGCACGTGGAGCCCCGTCCGACGAGGTGAACAGAACGATGACCCAGACCGTCGCAGTCCTCGGCACCGGCAAGATCGGTGAAGCCCTGCTCAGCGGCATGCTCCGCGCGGGCTGGCGCCCCGCCCAGCTCCTCGTCACGACCCGCCGCGCCGAACGCGCCCGGGAACTCCACGACCGCTACGGCGTCGAGACCGTCGACAACGCCGAGGCCGCCAAGCGCGCCGACATCCTCATCCTCGCCGTGAAGCCCCAGGACATGGGCCGCCTCCTCGACGAACTCGCCCCGCACGTCACCGCCGACCGGCTGGTCGTCAGCGCCGCCGCCGGCATCACGACCGCCTTCATCGAGGAACGCCTCGCCGCGGGCACCCCCGTGGTCCGCGTCATGCCCAACACCCCCGTCCTCGTCGACGAGGGCATGTCCGTGATCTCCGCCGGCAGCCACGCCACCCACGACCACCTCCGCCACACCGAGGAGATCTTCGGCGGCGTCGGCAAGACCCTGCGCGTCCCCGAGTCCCAGCAGGACGCCGCCACCGCCCTCTCCGGCTCCGGCCCGGCGTACTTCTACTTCCTCGTCGAGGCCATGACCGACGCCGGCATCCTTCTCGGCCTGCCCCGCGCCCAGGCCCACGACCTGATCGTGCAGGCCGCCATCGGCGCCGCCGTCATGCTCCGCGACAGCGGCGAGCACCCGGTCAAGCTCCGCGAGGCCGTCACCTCCCCGGCCGGCACCACCATCTCCGCCATCCGCGAGCTGGAGAACCACGGTGTACGGGCCGCCCTGATCGCCGCCCTCGAAGCGGCCCGCGACCGCAGCCGCGAACTCGCCTCCGGCAACGGCTGAGCCGCGCCGCTCCGCTACGCCGCCGACGGCAGGGGCCCGGCTCCGGCCAGCACCTGTTCCGTCGTCACGACCCGGGCGAACGCGCCGCCGTGCAGCGACACCGCCGTCGCCCGGGCCAGCTCCTCGGCCGTCAGTGTCCAGCCGAACGGCCCGGCCAGGTCGAAGGTGTGCATCGCGTCGAGCGGGAACAGCACGTCGTAGCCCAGGTTCCCGCCCATCCGGGCCGTGGTCTCGTTGCACATGTTCGTCTGGATGCCGACGATCACGAGCTGCCCGATCCCGGCCCCCTTGAGCCACGCGTCCAGATCCGGCTCGCCGTAGAACGCCGAGTTCACGCTCTTCGTCACCAGCAGCTCCGGCCCCGCGCCCTTCCCGCGCCGCGCCTCGACGACGTTCTTGAAGGCATTGCCCTCCGCGCCGGGCGCCAGCGGCGACCCTGCCTTCGAGGAGTCATGCCGTACGAAGACGACCGGCCGCCCCGTCTCCTGCCATCGCTCGATCAGCGCGGCCATGTTCTCCTCCGCCGCCGGGTTGTCCCGCCGCCCCCAGAACCCCGCGTCGTCGAATCCCTTCTGTACGTCGACGACGACCAGCGCCGCGTTCGCCTCGACCGGGACGCCGGCCTCGACCGTCTTGTTCTCCGTGATCTCCATGCCTCGATCGTGCCGCCGCGCGCCCCGCCGTCCCAGTGGCACGAACGCCACTGATCGATGGTTTACTGCCACCCCATGACCGACCGACGCCTTCCGCGCCGACGACCCCAGCGCATCGCCCTCCTCGCCTTCCCCGGCATCCGCGCCTTCGACGTCGCCGTCATCACCGAGGTCTGGGGCACCGACCGCCGCGACCGCGGCGTCCCGCCCTTCACCCTGCTGCGCGCCGCCGCCGACCCGGCCGTCCCCGTCCCCCTCCGCGGCGGCCTGAGCCTCAGCCCCGACACCCCGCTCGACCGGCTCGACGACCTCACCCCCGCCGACCTGGTCGTCATCCCCGGCATCGAGGACCCCGACGCCGACCTGCCCGAACCCGTCCTCGACGCCCTGCGCCGCGCCCACGCCCGGGGCGTCCCCGTCGCCGCCCTCTGCGCCGGCGCCTTCGTCCTCGCCCGCGCCGGACTCCTCGCCGGCCGCCGCGCCGTCACCCACTGGCACCTGGCCGGCACCCTCGCCGAACGCCACCCCGAGACCCGCGTCGAACCCGAGGCCCTCTTCATAGAGGACACCGGAATCTGGACCTCCGCGGGCACCGCCGCCGGCATCGACCTGTGCCTCCACCTCGTCCGTACGACCCACGGCGCCGAAACCGCCGCGACGATCGCCCGCTCGATGGTCACCGCGCCGTTCCGCACGGGCACCCAGGCCCAGTTCATCGAGCACCCCACCCCGCGGGCCGACCGCGACGCCGACGCGCTCGCCGACGTACGGGCCCACGCCCTCGCGCACCTCGACGCACCCCACACCGTCGCGAGCCTCGCCGCCCGCGCCGGCATGTCCCCGCGCTCCTTCGCCCGTCACTTCCGGGCGACCACCGGCACCACCCCGCTGCGCTGGCTCGTCGCCCAGCGGGTCGCCGCCGCCCGCAAACTCCTCGAACGCACCGACCACCCCCTCCCCGAGGTGGCCCGTCGCGCGGGCTTCGGCAGCGAGGTCACCCTGCGCCAGCACTTCGCGGCGCACCTCTCCACCAGCCCGCGCGACTATCGCGCCGCTTTCCGTCACCCCACCGGAACAACCGCTTCCACCGCATCCACCGCTTCCGCGGGCTCCGCCACGGGCGGCAGCAGCCCGATCGCCCGGTAGGCCCGGTCCACCACCGGCCGCGCCATCCCGCGCGCCCGCTCGGCACCCCGCCGCAGCACCCCGTCGACGTACGCCGGATCGGCCGCGATCTCCGCGTGCCGCTCGCGCAGCGGCCGCAGCAGCTCGACGACCGCGTCCGCCGTGTCCTTCTTCAGCGCGCCGTACGAGGTGTACGCGCCGGCCAGCACCTCCGGGTCGCCCCCGGTCGAGGCGGCCAGTACGTCCAGCAGGTTCGTCACCCCGGGACTGGCCGCCCGGTCGTAGACGACTTCCTGCGCGCTGTCCGTGACCGCCCGCATGATCTTGCGGCGCGTGGTGGCCTCGTCGTCGAGGAGATAGACGATGCCGGACCCGTTCTCGTGCGACTTCCCCATCTTCGAGGTGGGGTCCTGGAGGTCCATGACCCGCGCGGCCACCTTCGGGTTCGTCGCCTTCGGCACGGTGAAGACCGGCTCGTAGCGCTGGTTGAACCGCACCGCGAGGTCCCGCGCCAGCTCGACGTGCTGCGTCTGGTCCTCGCCGACCGGCACCTCGTCGGTGTCGTACGCGAGGATGTCCGCCGCCATCAGCGCCGGATACGTCAGCAGCGACAGCCGCACGCCCTCCCCGGCGTCCCGGGCGCGGACGCTTTTCTCCTTGTACTGGATCATGCGTCGCATCTCGCCGTCGGTGGCCACGCACTCCATCAGGTACGAGAGCCGCGCGTGCTCGTCCACGTGACTCTGGACGAACAGCGTGCACCGCTCCGGATCCAGCCCCGCCGCCAGGAGCAGCGTCGCCGCCTGCCGGCTCAGCCGCCGCACCCGCCCGGGATCGTGCTCCACGGTCAGCGCGTGCAGGTCCACCACGCTGAACAGCGCGTCCGCCTGGTGCTGGTCCACCTCGACCCACTGTCGTACGGCGCCCAGGTAGTTCCCCAGGGTCAGGTGACCGGTCGGCTTGATCCCACTGAAGATCCGCTTCATCGCGTTCTTCTCCCTCTCTCCGGTGAGGGCCGCCGGCCCGGCGGCCTGGGTTCCCGGAGGGGGATACACGAACGGCCGCCGAGGCGGCGGCCGTTGTCTGCATGCGCGAGGACGGGCCGCCTTCAGGCGGCCCACCACTGGGTGGTGTGCGCATGCGTAGTCATGAGGACCACCGTACCCCTCCGGGCCCGGCTTGACACGCGATTCCCCGAACCGTAGTGTGCTCCGAGTTGTCCGACGTGAGCACCGGCCCCGGTCGGCCCCGGACAGCGATTCCGCAAGAACCACTCAAGCCCGACGGCGACGATTCGTCGTCCCCTCGTGCTTTGTCGTGTGTTTTAGCGAAATGAGGAATCCGCGTTCGAAGTCCGGACGCCGCCCGCCGATTAGCTCGGAGGCAAGGAATCCGCTAAAGTCTCACCAGTCGGAACGGCCCAACAGCCGCGAAGACAAACCCCGCTGACTGGGAATCAGACGCCGAAAGGATCTGATAGAGTCGAAAAGCGCCGAAAGGGCCTGGAAGCGAAAGCCGAAAGGAACGGAAAGCGCCGAGTGAATCGGATCGAAAAGATCTGATAAGCTCGAAAAGCCGGAAGGGAACGGAAGCGAAAGCGACCGGGACCGGAAAGCACCGAGGAAATCGGATCGGAAAGATCTGATAGAGTCGGAAACGAAGGAAGCGCCCGGAGGAAAGCCCGAGAGGGTCAGTACAAAGG
>NZ_JBEYHT010000034.1:0-83613 GCF_040635425.1 Streptomyces laurentii
GGCCCGTTCCCGGTCTCGCACGCCTGCGGGCACGACTGTCGCCCCGGGCCGCGGCCTTTTCCGTACGCCCGGCGCTCCGCCCGCGGAGCCGCTCACGCCCCCGTGCGCCGGCGCCCCGCGGTCCGCGCGGAGGTCCTGCGCGGCGGGTCCGCGGGCGCGGGAGGGGCCGTGGGGGTGCCCGGGCGGGCAGGACGCGGTCGAGCCGGCCGCGCGAAGTCACGCCGAGCTTCCCGAAGACCTTGCTCAGGTGGTACTGGACCGTGCGGGTGCTGCGGGAGAACTTCGACACGACCGCGCGACTCCACGCCGCGTATTTCGGGGAGCACCGCCCCACCAGCACCGTCATGGGCGTCTCCGACCTCGCCCTGCCGGATCAGCTGGTCGAGATCGGCGCGGTCGTGCGCCTCGACGTGGAAGCCTGACGACCGTTCCGTCCGTATCCCCTCACCCCCGTCCGTCCGGGCCGGGGTGAGGGGCACACGGGGACACCGGCATGACGCTGATCGGTTGCACCCCTTCGACGGGAGGAGGGGCCGCACGCTCGCGTCGCCCTCCCACAGTAAGGAGCTCTCATGCAAGCGATCACCGTGCGAGACCGGGAAGCCGGTCCCGACGGGCTGTCCCTGACGGAGCGGCCCTACCCGCACGCGGCCGAGAACGACGTCGTCGTGCGGGTGCACGCCTCCGGCTTCACTCCGGGGGAGCTGAACTGGCCGGCCACCTGGACCGACCGCGCCGGCCGCGACCGGACGCCCAGCGTGCCCGGGCACGAGCTGTCGGGTGTCGTCGCCGGACTGGGTTACGGCACCACCGGTCTGACGGTCGGCCAGCGGGTGTTCGGCCTGGCCGACTGGGCCCGGGACGGCGCGCTCGCCGAGTACGTCGCGGTGGAGGCCCGCAACCTCGCGCCGCTGCCGGCGGACGTCGACCACGTCCGGGCCGCCGCGCTGCCGATCTCCGGACTGACCGCCTGGCAGGGCCTGTTCGACCACGGCCGGCTGACCGCCGGTCAGACCGTCCTGATCCACGGCGTGGCGGGGGCCGTCGGGTCGATCGCGGCCCAGCTCGCCCGTGCGGCCGGTGCCCGCGTCATCGGCACCGGCCGGTCCGCCGACCGGGAGCGGGCGGCCGCCGTGGGCGCCGACACCTTCCTGGACCTGGAGACCGGGAAGCTGGAGGACGCCGGGGAGGCCGACGTCGTGTTCGACGTGATCGGCGGCGACATCCTGGAGCGTTCGGCCGCGCTGGTCCGGGCCGGCGGCACGCTCGTCACCATCGCCCAGCCGCCCAAGGTCCGGCCCAAGGACGGGCGGGCGGTCTTCTTCGTCGTCGAACCCGACCGCGCCCGGCTCGCCGATCTCGCCGCGCGGGTACGGGACGGCCGGCTCACGGTGCGCGTCGACGCCGTACGGCCGCTCGCCGAGGCACCCGTCGCCCTGGCCCCGGCCACCCGCGCCCGGGGCAAGACGATCATCCGCGTCACGGAAGACTGAATCCGGAGGCGCACGCGGGAGCCGTCGTCCCTCTCGGGCGGGGCGGCGGCAGCGTACCCGCGTGAACCCGCCCTTTCCCGCCCCCACACCCCTGGCCGCCCGCCGCGCGGCGGGCGGTTACCCGTACGCAGCGAAGGAATCATGAGCGACTCGCGTGTCAACCTCGGCAAGCAGCACCCGGCCGCCTACAAGGCCCTCATCGCCCTGTCCGCGGAGGTGGAGGAGGCCGCCGTCACCGCGGGTCTGGACCCGCTCCTGGTGGAGCTGCTGAGGATGCGCACCTCGCAGATCAACGGCTGCGCCTTCTGCCTGCGCATGCACACCCGTGACGCCCTCAAGAAGGGCGAGAACCCCGACCGGATCGCCGTCCTGCCCGCGTGGGAGGAGACCGGCTGCTTCTCCGAGACCGACCGCGGCGCCCTCCGCCTCACCGAGGCGGTCACGCGCGTGCCGGACGGGCACGTCCCGGACACGGAGTACGACGCCGCCGCGGCCGTGCTCACCGCGGACCAGATCTCGGCCGTCGCCTGGCCGGCCACCGTGATGAATGCCTTCAACCGGGTCGCCATCACCAGCCGGTACCCCGTGGGCGGCTGAACCTGCCCGGTGGAGATACCCCGGTGAAGATACCCAGGTGGCGATACCTGGGTCAGGACACACCGCGGGCCCGACATGGAGTGCGTCATGCCGGGCCCGCGGCCGTGCCGTCCGGCGTCGCGTCAGGCGTACGGGTAGAAGCCCGAGCCCGACTTGCGGCCGAGCCGGCCCGCGTCCACCATCCGCTGGAGCAGCGGGGGAGCGGCGTACAGCGGCTCCTTGTACTCGGTGTACATCGAGTCGGCGATCGAGACGATGGTGTCCAGACCGATGAGGTCCGACAGCTTCAGCGGGCCCATCGGGTGGGCGCAGCCGAACTCCATGCCGTTGTCGATGTCCTCGCGGCTCGCGATGCCCGACTCGAACATCCGGATCGCGGAGAGGAGGTACGGCACGAGCAGCGCGTTCACCACGAAGCCCGAGCGGTCCTGGGCGCGGATCGCGTGCTTGCCGAGGACCTTCTCCGCGAACAGCTGGGCCCGGCTGAGGGTGCCCTCGGAGGTGGTGAGCGCGGGGATCAGTTCGACGAGCTTCTGCACCGGCGCCGGGTTGAAGAAGTGGATGCCGATGACCTGGTCGGGGCGAGAAGTCGCCACGGCCAGCTTCACCAGGGGGATCGAGGAGGTGTTGGAGGCCAGGATGGCGTCCGGCCGGGTCACCACCTGGTCGAGCACCTGGAAGATCTCGGTCTTGACCTGCTCGTTCTCCACGACCGCCTCGATGACGAGGTCGCGGTCGGCGAACTCGCCCAGGTCGGTGGTGAAGCTGAGCCGCGCGAGCGTCTCGTCGCGCTCCTCCTCGCTGATCTTGCCGCGTTCGGCGGCCTTCGCGAGCGAGTTGTAGAGCCGCGTGCGGCCGATCTCCAGCGCTTCGCCGGTGGTCTCGGCGACCTTCACTTCGAGGCCGCTGCGGGCGCACACCTCCGCGATGCCCGCGCCCATCTGGCCGCAGCCGACCACTCCGACGCGCTCAATGTCGGCCATGGAGTCCGTCACCTCGTGCCTTTCGCTCTCTGCTGGCGGCGGGCCCGGGTGATTCCGGTGCGTCCGCCTCGACCCCACGACGTTACTCCCGACGGAGCAAATGATCGATCGTTCCAGCCTGGGCATGCTGTCGGATGGGTTGTGACGTATCCGATAGCGAGGGGTGACAAAATGGCACCGATCGGTAGAAGAGGGTTCGTGACAGGAGTGGCGATCGCGACGCTCGGACTGGGCGCGACCGGCTCCGGCGTCGGGCCCGTGCAGGCCGCCGAGGATCCCGGGGCGGCGCCCGGCGAGGGTGGCGGCGGCGGAAAGCGGGCCCGGGCCTTCCAGGGGATGTGGCTCGCGTCCGTCTCCAACCGCGACTTCCCGTCCCGCACCGGCCTGAGCGCCGCCGAGCAGCGCGCCGAGCTGGTCGGCTGGCTCGATCTCGCGGTACGGCGCGGCCTGACCGCCGTCGTCTTCCAGATCCGGCCCTCGGCCGACGCCCTGTGGCCGTCGGCGTACGAGCCGTGGTCGCAGTACCTGACCGGCGTCCAGGGCCGCGACCCCGGCTGGGACCCGCTCGGCACCGCCGTCACCGAGGCGCACGCGCGCGGCCTGGAACTGCACGCCTGGTGCAACCCGTACCGCGTCGCCTTCCACACCGACCCCGACCGGCTCGCCGCGAGCCATCCGGTGCGCCGCCACCCCGACTGGGCGCTCGCCTACAACGGCCAGCTGCTCTACAACCCCGGCCTGCCGGAGGTCCGCGAGCACGTGCAGGACGCGATGCTCGACGCCGTACGCCGCTACGACATCGACGCGCTGCACTGGGACGACTACTTCTACCCGTACCCGGCGTCAGGGGAGACCCTCGACGACGACGCCGCGTACGAGCGCTACGGGGGAGGGTTCTCCGGCCGCGCTGCCTGGCGGCGGAACAACATCGACCTGCTGGTGTCCGAGACGGCCTCCCGGATCAAGGAGACCAAGCCCAAGGTCGCGTTCGGCATCAGCCCCTTCGGGGTCTGGCGCAACGCCGGCACCGACCCGGCCGGCTCCGACACCCGCTCGCTGCAGACGTACGACGATCTGTACGCGGACACCCGCCGCTGGGTCCGGGAGGGCTGGATCGACTACGTGATCCCGCAGCTGTACTGGCAGATCGGCAACTCCGCCGCCGACTACGCGAAGCTCGTGCCCTGGTGGGACAAGACGGTCCGGGGCACCGGCGTACGGCTCTACCTCGGCGAGGCGCTGTACAAGGTCGGCGACCCGGCGCAGCCGGACGCCTGGCAGGACCCCGAGGAGCCGGCCCGGCACGTCGACCTGGGCAGGCGGTACGCGTCGGTCGGCGGGCACTGCTGGTTCGCGGCGCGCGAGGTCCGCGAGGACCCGCTGGGCGCGCTCACCACCGCCCTCGGGAGATGACGCGCTGAGTCCCTTCGCCGCGGGGACGGGCCGGGCCGGGGGCCCACCGGCCCCCGGCGGGGCTCACTGGCCCGCGGCCTCGGCGTGATGGCGTACGACGGTGTCGGGACCCGGTGACATCAGGGCCTCGTGACCGTCGTCGTCGAACTTGACGCGGTACGGGGGAGCGCCGTTCTCCCCGCGTACCTCCAGGACCTTGGCCGTACGGTCGTGCTGTCCGACGGTCCGGCCGTGCATCAGCAGTCTGTCGCCCACGCTCGCCTGCATCGCGTGACCTCCTCGCGGCTGGGCTGGCTCTCGCTGGGTGGGCTCTCCTCGCCCCTCCTCGCCGCTCCTCGCGTTCCTCGTGCTCCTCGGAAAGCGCTCGGAAGGGGCGTGGCAAGTGCTCGGATACGCCCTACTCGGAGTCTACGTCTGCCATTGTGACCTGCGTCTCAGCTCCGCGCCCGCTGGGTCACGGCGATGCAGACGAGAACCCCGACGGCGGCGAGCGGCGCGGCCGCGGCGGGCCGCTCGCCGAGGACGGTCACCGACCAGACCAGGGTCAGCAGCGGCTGGGCGAGCTGGAGCTGGCTGGCGCGCGGGATGCCGATCGCGGCCATGCCCCGGTACCAGACGTACAGGCCGAAGAAGGTGGAGCCGGCCGCCGCCCACACCAGTCCGGTGACGCCGTGCGCGGTGAGGTGCACCGGCTCGTACGCGAGGGCGACGGCCGCGCCCACCGCCGTCAGCGGCAGACAGCCGACCAGCGCCCAGCCGACGACCTGCCAGCCGGGCATCGAGGCGGCCAGCCGGCCGCCCTCGGTGTATCCGGCGGCGCAGACGAGGAGAGCGCCGAAGAGGTAGAGGTCGCCGGCCGTCAGCGCGCCGCCGCTCTGCTGGACGGTGAAGACGATGACGACGAGCGCGCCGGCGAGGGCCGCGGCCCAGAACGTACGGGACGGCCGGCGACCAGTGCGCAGGGCGGCGAAGACCGCCGTGGTCAGCGGCAGCAGACCGACGACGACGGCGGCGTGTGCGGTGGTGGAGGTCCGCAGCGCCAGCGTGGTGAGCATCGGGAAGCCGATGACGACCCCGCCGCCGACCACCACGAGCCCGGGCCAGTGGCGGCGGGCGGGCGGCGGGACACGGCCGGCCAGCAGGAAGGCGCCCGCGATCAGCGCGGCGAGCACGGAGCGCAGGGCGACCAGGGACCAGGGGCCGAAGCTCTCCAGACCCCACACGGTGGAGGGGAAGGTGAGGGAGAAGGCGACGACGCCGAGCGCGGCGAGCAGGGTGCCGCCGGAGGAGCCGCCCGAGAAGCTTCCGGCGGAGCTTCCGGCGGGAGAGGGGGAGCCGGAGGGGGTGGTGCGGAGGGCGGTACGGGAGGTCGTACGTGAGGGGGCGCCGGCCGTGCGGGGCTCGGCGACCGCTATCGCACCCTCGGGGGTAGCGCTATTCTGTGCTCTCATGCATGAGCGTAGCAGTGTCGCGGATTTGGCCGAATCCCTGAAAGTGGAGCTGGACCGCTACTCACCGGGAGAGAAGCTGCCGTCCAGTCGGGCCCTCGTCGAGCGCTACCACGTCTCCCCGGTGACCGTCACCCGCGCGCTCGCCCGGCTCGCCTCCGAGGGCCTGGTCGTGACCCGCCCGGGCGCGGGCGCCTACCGGGCCGGCCCCCGTACCGCCACCCCCGCCGCGGGCGACACCTCCTGGCAGGAACTCGCCCTCAGCGCGGACGCCGCCACCGAACTCGTCCCCCGCGCCGTCGACGCCTCGGGCGTCCTCGTCACCCTCGCCGAACCCCCGTCCGGCACCATCGAGTTCAACGGCGGCTACCTGCACCCCTCGCTCCAGCCCGAACGCGCCCTCGCCGCCGCCCTCGCCCGGGCCGGCCGGCGTCCCGGCGCCTGGGGCCGCCCGCCCATCGACGGACTGCCGGAACTGCGCGCCTGGTTCGCCCGCGAGATCGGCGGCGGCGTCACCGCCGCCGAGGTCCTCGTCACCGCCGGCGGCCAGTCCGCCCTCACCACCGTCCTGCGCGCCCTCACCCCACCCGGCACCCCGGTCCTCGTCGAATCGCCCACCTACCCCGGCATGCTCGCCGTCGCCCGCGCCGCCGGACTGCGCCCCGTCCCCGTCCCCACCGACGCCGACGGGATCCGTCCCGACCTGCTCGAAGCCGCCTTCCGGGCCACCGGCGCCCGCGTCCTCGTCTGCCAGCCCCTCTTCCAGAACCCCACCGGCGCAGCCCTGCCCGAACAGCGGCGCGCCGCCGTCGTCCACGTCGCCCGCGCCGCCGGAGCCTTCGTCATAGAGGACGACTTCGCGCGCCGGCTCGTCCACGAGGACGCCGGCCCGCTGCCGCCGACGCTCGCCGCCGACGACCCCGACGGCGTCGTCGTCCACGTCTGCTCCCTCACCAAGCCGACCTCCCCGAGCCTGCGCGTCGGCGCGCTCGCGGCCCGCGGCCCGGTACTCGAACGCCTCCGCGCCATCCAGGTCGTCGACAGCTTCTTCGTCCCCCGCCCGCTCCAGGAAGCCGCCCTCGAACTCGTCGGATCACCGTCCTGGACCCGCCATCTGCGCGCCGTCGCCCACGAGCTGAAGAGCCGCCGCGACACCATGACCGCCGCCGTCGTCCGGCACCTGCCCGAACTCGCCCTGCCCCACGTCCCCTCCGGCGGCTACCACCTCTGGCTCCGCCTGCCCGACACCCTCCCCGAGGTGGCCCTCTTCCCGGCCGCCCTGCGCGCCGGAGTCGCCGTCGCCCCCGGCCGCCCGTACTTCTGCGCGGAGCCGCCCGCCGGACACATCCGGCTGAGCTTCGCGGGCGTCGCGGGCCCGGCGGAGATCGCGGAGGGGGTGCGGCGGCTGCGTACGGCGATCGACGGCGTCCGGCCGTGACCGCGTGCGGCACACGCGTCCCGCGGCGGCGACGGCCGTGCTCCGTCCTTCAGCGAGCCGGTGCGGCTCCCTCCGGCGCGGCCGCGGCCGTGCCGGGCCATGCCCCGCGTCCCAGCAGATCGAGGACGAGCGCGGCGATGTTCCACGCGTCGTCCTCGCCGCGGTGGTGACGTCCCTCCAGCGGCAGTCCGGCGATCCGGAGAGCATGATCCATGCCGGGTTTCCTCGGGAGCCCGTACGCCGTGGTGAAGACGGCCTTGGCGTTGGTGTGGGTACGTTCCGCCGGATACCCGAACGGGTAGGCCACCCCGTCGGCCCGGCTCTGCCGGGCGAACTGCCGGCGGTCGTACTCGCCCCAGCTCGCCCAGGGGCGCTCCCCGGCCCCGTACTCCTCGACGAGGATCCGGCAGGCCTCCGCGAAGGGGACGCCCCGCTCCACCTCGGCCCGCGTCAGACCGGTCAGTCCGGTGCAGAAGTCGCTCACCGCCGACCGGACCGGGCGGACCAGAAGACGGTGCCGGGACACGCGGCGCCGCGCCCGCACGTCCACGACGGTCAGACCGATCTCGATGATCTCGTGCACGGAGCCGGGCGGCGGCTGTCCGTCCCAGCAGGTGGCTTCCACATCGATGACGTTCAGCAGGGCGGATTCGGGGCGCATCGGCCGAGGGTAGGGACGCGCGCCCGACTCCCGCACCTCGATTTCCGCGCGCGGCCGGACCGGCGCCGAGGAGCGTCCGCGGGCGGGGCGATCGCGGCCGTCGGGGAGGGCCGGAACCCTCCCCGACGGCCGCGTGTCCGGCCTACTTCAGATGACGGGCGAAGAACCGGGCCCCTTCCTCCACCTCGAACCACGGAGCGCCGGTGTGCCCGCCCATGTTGGCGTGCAGCGTCTTCTCCTTGGTCCCGAAGGCGTCGAACAGATCCAGTACGGGCTGCCGCTCCATTCCCTCGTCGTCCCACTGCATGAGGAACCGCAGCGGGATGCCGACCTTTCGAGCTTCCTCGCGCAGGGCGTCGGGCACGAAGGTCTGGCCGAACAGGGCGGCGGCGGCGATCCGCGGCTCGGTCGCCGCCAGCCGGATGCCGATCGGGAGCATCCCGTCGTACCCGACCGGGCCGCCGATCTCGGGCAGCGACAGCAGGGCTTCCAGGGTGGCCTGCCACTCCGGGACCGCCTGGTCGACCAGCGGGACGATGAAGGCGTGGACGATCTCGTCGGTCAGTTCGCCGGCCTGGATCGCCCGGCGGAAGTCGGCGCGGGCCTGGTCGCCGGCGGTGTCACGGGGCCGGTCGCCGCACCCGGGGGCGTCGATGGCGGCCACCGCGAAGCCGTACCGCGCCGCGTAGTGCCGGGCCCGGGCCACCAGCCGGGGGAGTCGCTTGTGCAGGCCGCCCGGGTGGCCGACGAGGATCAGCGGGGCCGGGGCCGAGGGGGTGGCGGAGGCGGGCGTCCACAGGACACCGGGGATCTCGCCGAGGGTGAAGTCGCGGTCGAGGACGCCGTCGTCGAGACGCCGTGCGGACGTGAAATGCGGGGTGAAACGCGGAGTGAAGTGCACGGTCGTGCCTTTCGGGAGTGCGCGGGGAACGGCGCTCCCGGACGACGACCTATCGTCCGACCGTGACCCCGGAGGGGAGCACCCATGTCGATACGTTCACGGGTACCACCTCCTCGTTTCCTTGCACGGCTGCCGAAAAAGTAGCAGGACCGCGCCCCGCTCCGCCAACGGGTTCACGCGGAGGCCCGGTGGCCGGACCGGGAGGAATTCGGCTGACAGGAGCGCTACGGCCTGGCAGCCTGCGCCCATGAGCGACCTGAACGATGCGACCGACCCGAGCAAGCCCGATGTCCCCGGCCCCGTCCTGCACGGTGCGTACGAGATCTCGGCCGACCCCGCCCGGATCGACGCCGCCCGCGTCCACCACTGGATCTCCGGCGACTCCTACTGGGCCCTGGGCCGGACCCGGGAGACGCAGGACCGGGCCATCGCCGGCTCCCTCAACTTCGGCGCCTACGACACCGGCGGCGGCGAGATGGCCGCCTACGCGCGCGTCGTCACCGACTACGCCACCTTCGCCTGGCTCTGCGACGTCTACGTCGATCCCGCCGCCCGCGGCACCGGCCTCGGCACCGCCCTCGTCACCGCCGTCCGCGACCACCTGGCGCCGTACGGGCTGCGCCGGATCATGCTCGCGACCGCCGACGCCCACGGCGTCTACGCGAAGGTCGGTTTCGAACCCCTGGAATACCCGGACAAGTGGATGACTCTCGGGCTCCAGTGACCCGCCGCCCCCACCGGCCCGCTCCGTAACCCTTGACCCGGCGGGCCCCCGGCCCCACCATCGCGGCCATGGCAACTCGGGTCACGCTCGTCGCGGCGGCACGCAGTTCCTCCTTGCTCGCCGAGCGATTCGACGACGACCGGCCGCTCGACGAGGCCGGCTGGTACGAGGTGCAGCTCGCCGCGCCCCGGCTGATCCCGCTCGGCGCGGCCGAACTGCGCTACTGCTCGCCGACGCCCCGCAGCCGCGCCACCGGCACGGCCCTCGGCTACGCGCCGCTCGCCCAGCCCGCCCTGCGCGACTGCGACATGGGCCGCTGGCGCGGCCACACCCTCGCGGAGGTCGCCGCGCTCGAACCGGCCGCCGTCGACGCCTGGCTCGCCGATCCGCGCACCGCCCCGCACGGCGGCGAGCCGCTGCTCGCCTTCATCACCCGGGTCGGCGGCTGGCTCGACACCCGGCCCGCCGACGACGGCGCGATCGTCGCCGTCGCCGAACCCGCCGTCGTCCGCGCCGCCTTCGTCTACGCGCTGAAGGCCCCGCCCCCGACGTACTGGAACGTCGACGTCCGCCCCCTGTCGACCGTCACCCTCACCGGGCATCCGGGACGCTGGCACCTGGAACTGGCGGCGGTGGCGGGCTGACGTACGGGCCAGGGCGGCCACGGCGGGCACGGTGGGCGCGGCGATCGGCCGCACGCCCCCGGCCACCTCTGCGGCCTGGTCGGCCGTACGGCCCCGGCACCGGTCCGCCAAGCCCCGCGCACCGGCTAGCCTGGGGACACGATGAACCGTTTGACCACGTCATGGGGTGCCTTCGCGCTCACCCGCTGCCCGGCCGACCCGCGCGACCCGTTGCGCGCCTGGGACGCGGCGGACGAGTACCTGCTGAACCACCTCGCCGAGACCGGCACCGAGCTGTCCGGCACGGTCGCCGTCGTCGGCGACCGCTGGGGCGCCCTCGCGACCGCGCTCGCCGCCCGGCACCCCGGCACCCTGGTGCAGATCTCCGACTCGTACCTGGGCCGGACCGCCACCGCCGACAACCTGGCCCGGTCCGGTGCCGCCCCCGACGCGGTACGGATGCTCACCACGCAGGACCCGCCGCCCGAGCGGATCGACGTGCTGCTGGTCCGCGTACCGAAGAGCCTCGCGCTCCTCGAAGACCAGCTGCACCGGCTCGCGCCCGCCGTGCACGCGGGGACGGTCGTCGTCGGCACCGGCATGGTGAAGGAGATCCACACCTCCACCCTCACCCTCTTCGAGACGATCCTCGGCCCGACCCGGACCTCCCTCGCCGTGAAGAAGGCCCGGCTCGTCCACACCACGGTGACCACGGACGGCGTACGGGACGCCCAGGGCGCCAACCCCTGGCCGTACCGGTACGAGCTGCCCGCCGACGCCCCCGCCGGCCTCGCCGGGCGCGCGGTCGTCAACCAGGCCGGTGTGTTCTGCGCCGACCGTCTCGACATCGGCACCCGCTTCTTCCTGAAGCACCTGCCGACCGGCCTCGGCCGCGCGCGGGTCGTCGACCTCGGCTGCGGCAACGGCGTCGTCGGCCTCGCCGTCGCGCTCGCCGAGCCGGAGGCGGAACTCCTCTTCACCGACGAGTCGTACCAGGCCGTCGCCTCCGCCGAGGAGAACTTCCGCGTCCACGCGGGCGAGGACGGCCGCACCGCCGAGTTCACGGTCGGCGACGGCCTCGCCGACGTGGCACCAGGCACGGTGGACCTGGTGCTCAACAACCCGCCGTTCCACAACCACCAGGCCACCACCGACCGCACCGCCCGCCGGATGTTCTCCGACGCCCGCCGGGCCCTTCGGCCCGGCGGGGAACTGTGGGTGGTCGGCAACCGCCACCTCGGCTACCACGTCACCCTGCGCCGGGTGTTCGGCAACAGCGAACTCGTCGCGAGCGACCCGAAGTTCGTGGTCCTGAGGGCGGTCAAGCGCGGCGGCTGACGCGGCTCGGGCCCGCGCCGGGGCCCGAGCCCCGGGCTCAGGCGAGGGCGACCAGGTCCCGGTAACCCGGGTTCCACAGGTCCTCCGCCGCGTCCGGCAGCAGCAGGACGCGCTCGGGGCGCAGCGCGTCGATCGCGCCCTCGTCGTGGGTCACCATGACGATCGCGCCGGGGTACGTGCCGACGGCCGCGAGGACCTCGTCGCGCGAGGCCGGGTCGAGGTTGTTCGTCGGCTCGTCGAGCAGCAGCACGTTCGCGCCCGAGTGGACCAGGCCCGCGAGCGCGAGCCGGGTCTTCTCGCCGCCCGACAGCACCCCGGCCGGCTTGCCGGCGTCGTCGCCCCGGAACAGGAACGCGCCCAGCACCCGGCGCACCTCGCCGTCGGTCAGATGCGGCGCCGCCGCGGCCAGGTTCTCCCGTACCGTACGCGCCGGATCGAGCGTCTCGTGCTCCTGCGCGAAGTAGCCGAGCCGCAGCCCGTGCCCGTGCACCACCCGCCCCGCGTCCGGGGTCTCGCGGCCCGCGAGCAGCCGCAGCAGGGTCGTCTTGCCCGCGCCGTTGAGCCCGAGCACCACGAGCCGGCTGCCCCGGTCCACGGCGAGGTCGACCCCGTCCAGGACCGGGCGCCCGGGCCCGTACCCCTTGGTGAGGGAGATCGCGCCCAACGGGGTACGGCCGCAGGGGGCGGGTTCCGGCAGCCGGATCCTGGCGACCCGCTCGGTGTGTCGCACCTCCTCCAGGCCGTCGAGCAGCCGGTCGGCGCGGCGGGCCATGCTGCGGGCGGTGACCGACGTCGACGAGCGGGCCTTCATCCGGTCCGCCCGGTCGTGCAGCGCGGCGGCCTTGCGCTCGGCGTTGGCGCGTTCGCGCGTCCGGCGGCGCTCGTCGGCGTCCCGCTGGGTGAGGTACGCGGCCCAGCCGGTGTTGTGGATGTCGAGGGCCGCGCGCTGCGGGTCGAGGTGGAAGATCCGGTTGACGGTGGCGGCGATCAGATCCACCTCGTGGCTGATGAGGACGAGCCCGCCGCGGTGCGCGGCGAGGTGCCCGCGGAGCCAGCCGATGGAGTCGGCGTCGAGGTGGTTGGTCGGCTCGTCGAGCAGCAGGGTGCCGTCGCGGCCGTCCCCGGCGAACAGGATCCCCGCCAGCTCGACCCGCCGCTTCTGCCCGCCGGACAACGTGCCGACGGGCCGGCCCAGCGCCTCGGCGGGCAGCCCGAGCCCGGCCGCGACCCTGGCCGCCTCGGCCTCGGCCGCGTAACCGCCGCAGGCCTCGAAGGCGGCCTCGGCACGGGCGTACGCGGCCATGGCGGCGTCGTCGGCCCGCGCGGCGAGCCGGTCGGCGGCCTCGCGCAGCCGCCGCATCGCGACGTCCATGCCGCGCGCGGACAGGATCCGGTCCAGGACCGTCACGTCGGGGTCGGCGGCACGCGAGTCCTGCGCGAGGCACGCCACCGGGCCGGTCCGCACGACCTCCCCGGCGGCCGGGGCACGCAGGCCGGCGAGGGTGTGCAGAAGAGTCGTCTTCCCGGCGCCGTTGCGGCCGACCAGACCGACACGGTCGCCGGGGGCGATGTGGAAGGAGACAGAGGAAAGCAGAAGACGGGCGCCGACGCGCACGTCGACACCGCGGGCGGTGATCATGGGATGACGCTCCGAAACAAGCCGAGGACACACGGGTGACGTGGAAGCGGGTCCTGGGCTAGGAAATTCGGGGCGTAGACATGCGGCCGACGATAGCGGGGGAGGAGAGCCGCCGCATCCGGATTTCCCTTCGCTGGGCTCTCGCCCTGCCGGAATGTGCCCCGCCCCGCCCGGAGGTGGAGGATCCGGACGGAGCGGGAGTCCGTGGAACCGCGCGAGGAGCGCGGTGAGTGCGACGAGCGCGGTGTCAGCGGGGCGGCGGTGGCGCGTGCCGTTTGAGGGTCATCTTCGGCGGATTGTGCGGGTGATTGCGGATCTCCACCGCACAGTCCACAGCAGCAGACGCGTCGTGTCGCGGTCCGGTTCCCGCGTAATGCCCGAACCACTCGATCAGCAGCGCGCACACCGTGCAGCCGGGCGCCGGGGCGGGATGGCGGCGGAGTCCGTGGTCGGTGGCGAGCCCGGTGGTGGGTGTGGTCGTGGCCGTGGTCGTCACGGCTTCCCCGGCGGGAACACGGGGGTGGTGAGGGTGCGGATGCTCTCGCACTCGCTGTCGGTCGGCGGGCGCAGATCCTCGGCTCGCGCGGTCCATTCCTTGCCGCCGCCCACAGGACGGAGGTAGATGAGGTCGTCTTCATGGGCCATCACCCGACCGGGGCGAGTTGTCGCCACACGAGTGTCGACCATGTACGACCCGATGACCGGCATCGATGCAGGTTGCGGGCTTGGCTGAGCGATGTGTCCAGGCATCATTGCTCCTTTCTGTAGCGAATCCACTACGAGGCGTCGCCAGAGTGGCCTACCGTGGGGGTCCTTTCAACGTTTCTGGGAAGGACGAAAGGTCGGTGATCGGCCCTTGAACATCAAGGAGTTGGACCCGGACAGCTCGCCTCAAGCCGCGTTCGGTGCCCGTCTGCGCAGAATGAGAGAGGAGCGCGGCTGGTCCCAGGACGAACTGGGCATCCGGATGGGGTACTCCAGCACGCATCTCTCGTCCGTCGAAACTGGTCGCAAGAGGCCAACCTTGCGGCTCACCCGCCGCGCGGACGTGGCCTTCGGGACCGGCGACCAGTTCGAGCGCGAGTGGCGCGAGATGACGCAGGGGGCGCTTCTGGAGGGCTTTCCGGAGTACCTGGAGTACGAGGCGCGAGCGGCAGAGGTCAGGCTGTACGAGATCGGGATCATCCCGGGCCTGCTCCAAACGCCGGAGTACGCCCGGTGCTTGGCGGACAGTGCCCTACGGCGAGGCGCCATCACACCCGAGCAGGCGGATGAACGCGTCGCGTTCCTGGCGGAACGGCAGGAGGCGCTCGCGCAGCCGCGCCTTCCGATGATGCTGGTGGTCATGGACGAGAGCTGCATCCGAAGGCAGGTGGGCGGACCCGGAGCCATGGGTGCGCAACTCGACCGCCTGCTGGAGTTCGCAGAGCAGCCGGGCACGGTGCTCCAGATCGCTCCCTACGAGATAGGAGAACGACGTGCGCTCAACCTTCCGCTCAACCTGCTGACCCTGCCGGACCTGACCGTGGTCGCGTACGCGGAATCTCAGATCCGAGGCCACCTTGAGCGTGAATCGACCTCGGTGCTCGCCCTGCTCTCGGACTACCATCACCTTCAAGCCGAGGCCCTCACCCAGGCGGCATCGGTGGCCATGATCAATGAGGCGCGAAAGGGCTACCCGTGACGACCGAACACCCGCAGTGGTTTAAGTCCTCTTACAGCGACAATGGTGGTAACTGCGTGGAGGTCGCTGCCAACCTCGTTGCCTCGCGCGGCATCGTTCCCGTCCGCGATTCGAAGGATGTCGCTGGTCCGGTTCTCGATGTCTCCACTCCGGCGTTCGTCTCCTTCGTGAGCGGCGTCAAGGCCGGTGACCTCGGCACCGCCTGACGTACAACCAGTGGTGTGATCCACGAGGTATGAAAGGGCTAGCTGTGACGAACGACAACCCGCAGTGGTTCAAGTCCTCCTACAGCAACACCGGCGGCAGCTGCGTGGAGGTCGCCACCAACCTCGTCGCCTCGCGCGGCATCGTTCCCGTCCGTGACTCGAAGGATGTCGCTGGTCCGGTTCTCGATGTCTCCACTCCGGCGTTCGTCTCCTTCGTGAGCGGCGTCAAGGCCGGCGACCTCGGCACCGCCTGACCTACACCCAGCACGCCAAGGGCCCCGTCTCACCCCCGAACCAGGGGAGACGGGGCCCTGTTCATGCGCGCGGTCAGATGTGGCAACCGGCTGTCGGAGGGGCTATGGCGTGCGGCCCCGAGCGAGCCATCCGTCCGTGCTGCGTTCTCGGCCGAGGCCGACGGCGTCGAACAGGTCGTACGTGGCACCGCCGCTCCGGAGGCCCAGGTGTGCCAGCGCGCCGTTGATCGGCCAGTCGGCACGCGGCCCGTCGAGCGTCTCGTCGAACACCGGCCCCCACACTCGCGTACCGCCGGACCATACGGCAGCCGACTGGTACCCGTCGCCACCGAAGAACTCGGCTTCCACATAGGCGATGGGTCGCTCCGTCGACCAGGATGCGAGGAGTTCTTCCAGAGCCGGAGGCATCGGGTAGAGGAAGGGGGACTCCTTCGAGGGGCCGCCCGCGCACGTCTCCCGCCGGAAGCCGAACATCTCCGTGAAGAGGCCGTCCGACACCGGCAACAGGCCCATCCCCTCCATGAGCGGTACGACGGTCGCGTGCTCCCAGTCCGCCGTGTTGCGCACGAGGGTGGCCGCGTCGGCCAGGATTGCGGTGAGTTCGTACATGCTCCCCCTCCAGTGCGAGATCTCGAAGTCCGCGGACGGCACCCGGCAGCGTCGTCAGTGGCGGCGCGGGTAGACGGTGTGGCCGGGGAGCTTCACGTCGGTGCAGCCTCGGCGCTTGGCCTGGTCCGCCGTGAACGCTTCGAGGAGAGGCCGTACCTTGCCCATCGGCAGTACGGGGTCGGCGCTGTGCCGGGCGTAGCTGCTGGCGAGGAAGTTGGCGGGCTCTCCGTCGCATCGGGCCTTGGCGCGGCCGAAGTTCTCGGTGAGCAGCGCCTCGTCCTCACCGCGTTCGTCGGGGACCTGCGCGTTGTGCAGGATCAGATTCTCGAAGGGCTTGTCCGTCCAGCCCCCGAACCAGGCCGTGAAGTCGACGGTCTCGCCCGTGCCGGGTTCGGACAGTGAGCAGCTGGTGATCGGTGCCTTCTCGTCCGTGGGGGCGATCACCTTCCACTCCTTGCCCGACGGACTCTTGGGCAGGGTGGCCTGGGTCAGCCACGCGCACATGGTGCCCTTGGTCTGGCTCAGGGGCAGCTTGGCAGGCACTTCGACGCGGTCCGGCAGCGGTAGCGGGTCGGCGCCGCAGCCGAGCTCGGCGTTGGCGCCGTTGGCGATGCGTACGGCCGTGCGCAGGGACGCGGGGGAGGGGGCGTTCTCCACTCCGTGGGCGTACACGTTGGTGACGAGACGCCGCGCGCGGCCGTCGTCGTCGCGGCCGAGCTTCGGGCACTCCTGAATGATCACGGGGCCGAACTTGCCGTAGAAGCCGGGTACGGACTTCGGATAGGTGTAACGAGGGTTCACCGGGATGCCGAACTCCATGTCCAGCGGACCGTGCACCTCGCCCGTGTCGATCTGTGCCTCGATCTTGAGGGCGAAGTGCTGACCGTCGTTCTCCTCGATCACGCACTTGAGCAGGTTGCGTTGCCCGGAGTCGAACGTGTCCCTGCCGGCCTGGAGCCGTTCGTCCGGAAGCAGGTCAGCGAGTTCGCCGCCCGACAGATGACCCCCGCACATGGTGGACGCATACCACCAGGGCTGCCACACCGGCTTGGCCATCCATCCCGCGCCCGCGAGCACCGCGAGCACCACCACTGAACTTCCGAGCACCATCTTGCTGGGCAGCCACCGCCGCCCTTGTATCCCCGTTGTCATGACTGTGGTCATTCCCCTCCCCAGGGATTTCCCTGGTCGATGGCAGCCTACGGGGCCGGTACACCTGCCCAGGGTTCGGGTCTGACGCATCGACAACTGGTGCTTAGGCAGGGGGAGAACAGGGGACGATGGGGCGGGGCGGGCGATCTTTCCCAGGGAGGGGCCGGGGTGGACGAGGACAAGATACGGGTGCGGTTCGACGGGCGCGTTCGTGTGGAGGTGCGGCTCGGGCGCGTCACCGCCGCGGAGCGGAGCCGGGTCGATGAGATCGCCCGCGCCTTCGGATACCAGTTGTTCTCGAGCCAGGCTCTCACCGCTGCCGCCCCCGGGCTCGGCGTCGTGGTCCTCCCCGCCGGGTGGCTCCTCACCTACGAGCGGGACGATGGTCCGCTCGCCCGCCGTCGCAACGAGCTGACCATCGCCCGGTTGCGCGCGGGTGGTTCGCTCCTGCCCGTGGTGGAGCCGCCCCCGCCGCCGCTTCCGCCGCCCCCGCCGACCGTGGTCGCGCCGCAGCCCCCGCGCCGAGAGCATTTCACGTACCCGTCGGAGCCGCCCCCGCCCCCGCCGTCTGTACCCTCGCCCCGGCCGCGGATTCCCTCCTACCCGCCCCCTCCGGCCTACCCGCCGCCTCCGCCTCCGCCCCCGCCTGCCCCGTCCGACTCCGGAGGGCTCGTCGGCGCGCGTAAGAGGGCACGGAATTGGCCGCCGATGATGCCCGCGAGAGGAACGAATCAAACGCCAGGGGTGGCGATTTCCTTCTCCGATCGGGCTGAACTTTTCGTGATCAAAGGGCAGTTGGTCTTCGCCGGGTCCTACCGTTGCGGGTAGTTCACCCACCCCCACGCGGAGAGGCGGCGCAGCCATGCCCGAACGAGCCGTGACAGCCCACGAAAGCCCTCGCCCTTTCATCGAACTGCGCGTGGGCGGGCTCCACTTGACTATCCAGCGTGTCCCCGGATGGCTCGTCGCCCTGACCACCACCGGCGGCGGGGCCTTGCTCACGTGGTGGACGCACCGCTAGACGGAACCCGGGCTTGGGGAACATCGGTACAGCCATGGTCGCTGAGATTGATCATGGGCGACAGGCGCTGAGTCTCTCGCACAGGTGATCTGTTCTATGGGGGGGCTTCGGCCAAAGCTCCACGGTCTGTCGTGGTGGGTGGTTGTCTCCGCCGCATGTCGTACGCCTCAGCCTGCTCATCAGATAAAGACTCCACCGGCATACGGCGGACGTAATCACCCACCTCTCATGCACGCCACGGTAAGTGGCCCGGTAGCGGCGGCGCATCACTCGTTTATCGCCTGGTGATCGGTTCCCCGCACGATGGCGAGGTCCTCCTCCCTCACCGGGACTTCCGATCACCAAGGGGAACCATCGTGCGCCGAACTGCACTCGCCGCGACCGCGGCCGCCGCCGCGCTCATCGCCTGCGCCCAGACCGCCGCCCTGGCCGCCACCCCCACCCCGTCGTCCATGGCCGGCACCGCCGTCAACCACACCTCCGAGGCGAAGCTCGACGCCTATTGGACCCCGCAGCGCCTCGCCAAGGCCAAGCCGCTCGATGCCCCGGCGAAGGCACCGTCCGCCAAGGCGCCGCGCAGTTCCGACACCGCTCACGGCAAGCCGAGGCTCATCCCGGCCACCAAGCCGTCGACGAAGGCGGTCAACTCCGCCGCAGCCGCCAGCGTTTGGGGCACCACCGGCCGTCTGGTGTTCACCGTCCCCGGCAAGGGCGACTACATCTGCACCGCCAACGTCGTCACCAGCAACAACCACGACGTGATCTCCACCGGCCGGCACTGCGTCATCGACATCGACACCCACCAGACGTTCACCAACTTCCGCTTCGCGCCCGGCTACGACCGGGGCAACGCCCCGCACGGCTGGTGGAACTGGCGCTCCATGGGCTGGCGCGAGGACGACACCTCCCCCGGCGGCGACAACGCCTTCATCGTCCTGAGCACCGGCGGCAACACCGGGCAGCACGTCCAGGACGTGGTCGGCGGCTCGGGCATCGGCTTCAACTGGGCCACCAACAACTACGCGCACGCCATCGGCGTACCAGGCGACAAGGACTACGCCGTCTGGTGCGAGGGCATGCCGTACGACTCGTACCAGGGCGGCGTCAGCCTGCGCAACTGCATCGGCCTCAGCGGCGGCGCCAGTGGCGGCCCGTTCCTTGCCAACTACCAGAACGACGGCTCGGCGGTCCAGACCGGCAGCTACTTCGGGTCCTGGGGCGACGCCTACTGGGCGTACTACCGGGACGCCGCCTGGCAGGTCTTCAACGGAGCGCAGAACGCGTAAGCGCTCCGGAGCAACGGCGTAACCAAACCCCAGTGAGCCGGCCGTGAGTCTCGGCGTCACCACGTGAGTTGTCTTCTGCCCCGGATCAGGCCGGGGACGGTGACGTCGGGACGGACCGGCGGTCTGCTGTGTGTATGGGCGACAGCAGGCTGGTCCCGCTCGTGCTCTGTCGCCCATGATCAATCTCAGCGCCCACGGCTGTACCGATGTTCCAAGCGCCGCCAATTGCATCCGATGCGATCTCGCGACGGTCCGCGACGCGAAAGCCGATCGGGTGGCACCCGGCCCCGTACCCGTACCCGTACCCGTACCCGTACCCGTACCCGTACCCGTACCCGGCCCCCGCCCCATCGATTCCCCTCAGGGCCGCCGGCGCCGCGGGTGTCGTGCGCCGGGTGCATAGGATCGTCGGCATGGCTCTGCGACCCGTCCAGGTGAACATCAAGGCGCTCGACCCTGCGGCGGTCGGCCGGTTCTGGGCGGAGGCGCTCGGCTGGAGTGCGTACAGCCCGGGGGTGACCACGTACGTCGCCCCCGCCGGAGGCCTGGTCTGGCCGCACCCGGCCGTCGTCGCCGTCGACGTCGTCCCCGTTCCGGAGGGCAAGGCGGCGACGAAGAACCGCACCCACCTCGATCTCGCCACGACCTCCGCCGCTCACCAGGCGGAGTTGGTCGCGCGCCTGCTGTCCCTCGGCGCGAAGCACGTCGACCTCGGCCAGGGCGACACCCCGTGGACGGTTCTCGCCGACCCCGAGGGCAACGAGTTCTGCGTGCTGGAGCCCCGGGAGATCTACCGGGACGCCGGGCCGCTCGCCGCGATCGTCGTCGACTGCGCGGACCCGCGCGGCATGGCCCGGTTCTGGGGCGAGGCGATGGACTGGACCGTACGCGAAGTGACCGACAACATCGCGGTGTTGCGTGCGGCCGACGACACGGGCCCGTTCCTGGAGTTCCTGCGCGTGCCCGGTACACGGGCGGTGCCGGACCGTGTCCACCTGGATCTGCTCCCGTACCCCGGCGACGACAAGGCGGCGGAGGTGACCCGCCTCCGCACCCTCGGCGCCACCGACCTCGACCTCGGCCAGGGCGACGTCCCCTGGACCTGTCTGGCCGACCCGGAGGGCCACGAGTTCTGCGTCCTCGCCCTGCCCTGACCGAGGAGCGAGTTCGTGCCCACGAGCGGCCACGGGTGGCGGCGCTCGCGGCGATCTCCCCGGTGGGAAGTCGAATTGCCCACCTCTTCCTGCGCAGTTGCCGTGCGGAGGCGAGGGGCTGATCCTGAAATTAGCCGACGCGGGCATGTGGGTGATCCGACTGTTCCGCGCTCGCGCATCGCTCATGCACGGAGGGTCAGTGTCATGACCACTGAATCGAACCCGAGGCCCATTATTTTCCTGGACCAGCCCAAGCCCGACATGGGGCCCGTACCCGCCGAACTCCGAGAGTGGGAAGCAGCCGTCGTCCGCTTCGCCAACCTGCGGATGAAGGCGGACGACGGCGGAAGTTGCGCGTTCACCGTCTGTGATGGTGAACCGTGTGATTCCAAGGTGGACTACACCTTCGCCTGAAGCGTCGGATCGAATCCGTTGGAGGCCATGTGGGCGCAAGACGTGTCGCCGTCGTCTCCGAGCGGGGCGATCTTCACGCGGCGGTCGTACGAGAGACGCTGAACCGGGCCGGTCGGGTCGGGTGCGACGTGATCGAGTCCGACGGGATCTGCGGCCGCGATGGCCTCACCTGGTCGGATGACGTGTGCACGCTCCCCACCGCGGACGGGGGACGGGTCGACGTCGAGCGGATCGGCGCCGTGTGGTGGCGGCGCCCCGTCATGCGTCAGCTCGTACCGGAAGGGACCGGGGAAGCCGAGACGGATCTCATCGACAACGACTGCCGGACGGCTCTCCTCGGTGTGCTGTTGAACGACTTCTCCGGCACCTGGATCAGCCACCCGTACGCCACCTCCACCGCCGAGAACAAGCTCGTCCAACTTCGCGCGGCCCAAGCGGCGGGACTCCGGGTGCCCCGCACCCTCGTCAGCCAGGACCCGGTCGAGATCAGGGAATTCTGCGCCTCGCTGGACCACCGGGTGATCGTGAAGACGGTACGGGGCTGCGCCCATCAGCCGCTGCTGACCCGGCGGGTCACGGACGCGCATCTCGCCGCCGAGCAGTCGATACGGCTGGCGCCGGCCATCTATCAGGAATACGTCCCGGGCACCCGGCACATCCGCGCCCTGTGTCTGGGATCCGACATCCATGCCGTCGGAATCGAGAGCGGCGAACTGGACTGGAGGTCGAACCTGCGCGGGCTGGTCAGCGGTACGACTCGTCCGGCCACGCTGGACGACGCGACCGCCGCCCGGGTGACCGCCACGCTGAAGCGGCTCCATCTCGCCATGGGGGTCGTCGACCTCAAGCTCGACCCCGGCGGCCGGCCCGTCTGGCTTGAGGTGAATCCGCAGGGGCAGTTCCTCTTCATGGAGGCACTCAGCGGGACGGACCTCATCGGCCCCTGCGTCGACTTCCTCGCCCGTCAGGCCCGTTGACCCCCCTGCCGAGGGGCCACCCGGTCGGGCCGGTGCCGCGTGCCGCGTGCCGCGCGCTTGGTCGACGGGGAGGGTCGGGGGTCGGGGGGCGATGCCCGACTGTGGCCGCTCGGCGGCTGCGTCGCCGCCGCCCGGAGACAGTCCTCGCGGGGGGCTTCCCCATGAGCTCGTTGCATAAAACTGCGCTACCTCGTATAGTCATGCCATCTAGAGGAGGTCTTTCGATGACGGTACGAGCAGCGGTCGCGGGTGCGAGCGGGTACGCGGGCGGAGAGCTTCTGCGCCTGCTCCTCGCGCACCCCGGCGTCGGGATCGGCGCCCTGACCGCCCACTCCAACGCAGGTCAGCGCCTTGGCGGCCTTCAGCCGCACCTGCTGCCGCTCGCGGACCGCGTCCTCGTGGACACCACCCCCGAGAACCTCGCCGGCCACGACGTCGTGTTCCTCGCCCTCCCGCACGGGCAGTCCGCGGCCGTCGCCGAGCAGCTCGGGCCGGACACCCTCGTCGTCGACATGGGCGCCGACTTCCGGCTGAAGGACGCGGGCGACTGGGAGACCTTCTACGGTTCCCCGCACGCCGGCACCTGGCCGTACGGCCTCCCGGAGCTGCCCGGCGCGCGCGCCGCGCTCGAAGGCACCCGCCGTATCGCCGTGCCCGGCTGCTACCCCACAGCCGTCTCGCTCGCGCTCTTCCCGGCGTACGCGCAGGGGCTCGCCGAGCCCGAGGCCGTGATCGTCGCCGCCTCCGGCACCTCCGGCGCGGGCAAGGCCGCCAAGCCGCACCTGCTGGGCAGCGAGGTCATGGGCAGCATGTCCCCGTACGGCGTCGGCGGCGGCCACCGGCACACCCCCGAGATGATCCAGAACCTCAGCGCGGCGGCGGGGGAGCGGGTCACCGTCTCCTTCACGCCCACCCTCGCGCCGATGCCCCGCGGCATCCTCGCCACCTGCTCGGCCACCGCCAAGCCCGGCGTCACCGGCGAGAGCGTGCGCGCCGCGTACGAGAAGGCCTACGCGGACGAGCCGTTCGTCCATCTGCTCCCCGAGGGGCAGTGGCCGGCCACGGCGTCCGTGTACGGCTCCAACGCCGTCCAGATCCAGGTCGCGTACGACCCGGCCGCGAACCGGATCATCGCGATCAGCGCGATCGACAACCTCGCCAAGGGCACCGCCGGCGGCGCGGTGCAGAGCATGAACATCGCCCTCGGACTCCCCGAGGACACCGGGCTTTCCACGACGGGAGTCGCTCCGTGAGCGGCGCACGCGCGGCCACCGGACCGCGGACGACCACGATGACGATGCCCGCGGCGGCCTGCCGCGCGGGCGGAGAAGCGAACGGAGAGACACAGTGAGCGTCACCGCAGCGAAGGGATTCACGGCCGCGGGCATCGCGGCCGGGATCAAGCAGAACGGCAACCCGGACCTGGCCCTCGTGGTCAACACCGGGCCGCGCCGCGCCGCCGCGGGAGTCTTCACCTCCAACCGCGTGAAGGCCGCGCCCGTCGTCTGGTCCCAGCAGGTCGTCGCCGACGGCGAGCTGACCGCCGTCGTCCTCAACTCGGGCGGCGCCAACGCCTGCACCGGCCCGCAGGGTTTCCAGGACACCCACGCCACCGCCGAGAAGGTCGCCGAGACCCTCACCGCCCGGGGCATGGAGACCGGCGCGGGTGACGTCGCCGTCGCCTCCACCGGCCTCATCGGCATCCTCCTCCCGATGGACAAGCTGCTCCCGGGCGTCGAGAAGGCCGCGGCAGAACTGTCCGCGCACGGCGGCGAGAAGGCCGCCATCGCCATCAAGACCACCGACACCGTGCACAAGACGTGCGTGGTGCAGAAGGACGGCTGGACGGTCGGCGGCATGGCGAAGGGCGCGGGCATGCTCGCCCCCGGCCTCGCCACCATGCTCGTCGTCCTCACCACCGACGCCGACGTCGACACCGCCGGCCTGGACGCCGCGCTGCGGCAGGCCACCCGGGTCACCTTCGACCGGGTCGACTCCGACGGCTGCATGTCCACCAACGACACCGTGCTGCTGCTGGCCTCCGGCGCCGCCGAGGTCACCCCGGCCCCGGACGCGTTCGCCCAGGCGGTCCAGGAGGTGTGCGCCGACCTGGCCCGCCAGCTCATCGGCGACGCCGAGGGCGCCAGCAAGGACATCCGGATCGAGGTGATCAACGCCGCCTCCGAGGACGACGCCGTCGAGGTCGGCCGGACCATCGCCCGTAACAACCTCCTCAAGTGCGCCATCCACGGCGAGGACCCCAACTGGGGCCGGGTGCTGTCCGCCATCGGCACCACCTCCGCCGTCTTCGAGCCCGACCTGCTGAACGTCGCCATCAACGGCGTGTGGGTCTGCAAGAACGGTTCCGTCGGCGAGGACCGCGACCTCGTCGACATGCGCTACCGGGAGGTCGTCATCACCGCCGACCTCGCCGCCGGGTCGGACTCCGCCGTCATCTGGGCCAACGACCTGACCGCGGACTACGTCCACGAGAACAGCGCGTACAGCTCATGAGCGAGACGACGAACACGACGACGGACACGACGACGAACACCGCGACGAAGTCGACGCAGCCCGCGAGCACCACGCGCAAGCACACCGCCCTCCCCAAGGCGCAGATCCTCATCGAGGCGCTGCCCTGGCTGACCCGCCACCACGGCAAGACCGTCGTCATCAAGTTCGGCGGCAACGCCATGATCGACGAGGAACTCAAGTCGGCCTTCGCCCAGGACGTCGTCTTCCTGCGGCACGCCGGCCTCAAGCCGGTCGTGGTGCACGGCGGCGGCCCGCAGATCAGTGCCGCGCTCGACCGGGCGGGCCTGGTCAGCGAGTTCAAGGCGGGCCTGCGGGTCACCACGCCCGAGGCGATGGACGTCGTACGGATGGTCCTCGCCGGCCAGGTCCAGCGCGAGCTCGTCGGGCTGCTCAACCAGCACGGCCCGCTCGCCGTCGGCATCACCGGCGAGGACGCCCACACGCTCAGCGCCGTCCGGCATCAGCCGGTGATCGACGGCGAACCGGTCGACATCGGCCGGGTCGGCGAGATCACCGCCATCGACACCGGTGCCATTCAGGCGCTCCTCGACGACGGACGCATCCCCGTCGTCTCCTCCATCGCCCGCTCCCAGGACGACGACCATGTCTACAACGTCAATGCTGATACGGCGGCTGCGGCACTCGCTGCTGCGCTGGGCGCCGAAACGCTGATGGTCCTCACCGACGTCGAGGGCCTCTACGAGGACTGGCCGCACAGCGACGAGGTGATCAGCCGGCTCACCGCGAGCGAGCTGGAGAAGCTGCTGCCCGAGCTGTCCAGCGGCATGGTCCCCAAGATGGAGGGCTGTCTGCACGCCGTCCGCAACGGCGTCACCACGGCCCGCGTGATAGACGGCCGGGTCCAGCACTCGATCCTGCTGGAGATCTTCACGGACGAGGGCATCGGCACCATGGTCGTGCCCGACGAGACGACGGGGGAGTCGTGATGACCGGCACGGACCTGACGCACGGTACGGACCTGACGAACGAAGCGGCGAACGACCTGACGAACGACCCGGCGGATGAGGGCCAGGGCGGCAACGCCGGGCTGACCCGCCGCTGGCAGGGCTCGCTGATGGACAACTACGGCACCCCCCGGCTGCCGCTCGTCCACGGCGAGGGCGCCTACGTCCGGGACGCCGACGGCACCACGTACCTCGACTTCGTCGGCGGCATCGCCGTGAACGCCCTCGGCCACGCCCACCCGGCCGTCGTCGAGGCCGTCACCCGGCAGATCGGGAGCCTCGGCCACGTCTCCAACCTCTTCGTCGCCGAACCGCCCGTCGCCCTCGCCGAACGGCTGCTGCGGCTCTTCGGCCGGACCGACGGCCGGGTCTTCTTCTGCAACTCCGGCGCCGAGGCCAACGAGGCCGCCTTCAAGATCGGCCGGCTCACCGGCCGCCGCCACATGGTCGCCACCACCGGCGGTTTCCACGGCCGGACCATGGGCGCCCTCGCCCTCACCGGCCAGCCCGGCAAGCAGGAGCCCTTCCTGCCGCTGCCCGGCGACGTGACGTACGTGCCGTACGGGGACGCCGAGGCGCTCCGCACCGCCGTCACCGAGGACACCGCCCTGGTGATCATCGAGCCCATCCAGGGCGAGAACGGCGTGGTCGTCCCGCCCTCCGGCTACCTCAAGGCGGCCCGCGAGATCACCCGAGCCACCGGCACCCTGCTCGTCCTCGACGAGGTGCAGACCGGCGTCGGCCGCTGCGGCACCTGGTTCGAGCACCAGGCCCACGAGGGCGTGGACCCCGACGTCGTCACCCTCGCCAAGGGGCTCGGCGGCGGACTGCCGCTCGGCGCGACCGTCGCCTTCGGCCCGGCAGCGGAGCTGTTCGCCCCCGGCCACCACGGCACCACCTTCGGCGGCAACCCGGTCGCCTGCGCCGCCGGGCTCGCCGTCCTGGACACCCTCGCCGACGGCGCCGCGCTCGACGAGGTCAAGCGGATCGGGGAGAAACTGCGCGACGGAATCGAGGGTCTGGGCCACCCACTGGTCTCCCACGTCCGTGGCGCGGGCCTTCTCCTGGGTATCGTGCTCACGGAGTCCCTCGCGCCCCAGGTGCAGCAGGCGGCTCAGGACGCCGGTCTCCTGGTGAACGCGCCCGCCCCCGATGTCGTACGGATCATGCCGCCGCTGATCATCGGCGACGCGGAGGCGGACACCTTCCTGCGGGCCCTGCCCGGCGTCCTCGACGTGGTGAACGGGGAAGGACGAACCGGAGAATGAACCGACGATGAGCGACGCGCAGGCACACGAGCACGGGGAGTCCCCCCGGACGGAGTCCGGGGCCGGGCCCGCTGTCCCGCAGACCCGCACCGCCCGCCACCGCAGGATCGTCGACATCCTCAACCGGCAGCCGGTGCGCTCCCAGAGCCAGCTGGCCAAGCTCCTCGCGGACGACGGGCTGAGCGTCACCCAGGCGACGCTCTCCCGCGACCTCGACGAGCTCGGCGCGGTGAAGATCCGCAACACCGGCGGCGAGCTGATCTACGCGGTGCCCAGCGAGGGCGGTTTCCGCACCCCGCAGGCCCCGCTCGGCGAGTCCGCCAAGGAGGAGCGGATGCGCCGCCTCTCCGGCGAACTGCTCATCTCCGCCGAGGCGTCCGCCAACCTGGTGGTGCTCCGTACGCCGCCGGGCGCCGCCCAGTTCCTCGCGTCGGCCATCGACCAGGCCGAACTCCACGCGATCCTCGGTACGATCGCGGGCGACGACACACTGCTGCTCATCTCCCGCGACCCGGCCGGCGGCCAGGCGCTCGCCGACCACCTGCTGCGCCTCGCGCAGAAGGAAAGCTGAGCCCCTCCGCGTACCACCGGAACTGCCGCGTCCGCTAATACCGGGTGATCGCCGTCGGACCGCCCCGCGTGCCGACGGCGAGACGCGGCCGGCGGTCCGGATCCGCCCAGCGCAGGATCCGGCGCATCGCCTCCGCCGGTACGGACACACAGCCGGCCGTCGCCCCGCGCCCGTTCACATGCAGGAAGATCCCGGCGCCGCGCCCGCGCACCGGCCGGTCGTAGTTGAAGCCGACGACCAGGGCGTGGGCGTACTGCGTCCGGTACGCGGTCAGACGCTCGGCCTCGGCCGCCCGGCAGTCCGGTGGCAGGCCCTCCACCCAGCGGTTGTACGCGCGGGACGCGTTGTCCTGGCACCACCAGGAGCGGTCGGTCACCCGGGCGTAGCGGTACGCCGTCCCGGCCGGCGCGGGCGCGATGCCGAAGGCGTACGGGAGCCGGAAGAGCCCGGTCGGCGTGGTGTTCGTGCCCTGCCGGCGCGTGGCCCCCTCCGCGAGCCCCTTCGCCCCGAACCGCGCGGGCGCCGAACCGGCCCGTACCCACCGCCCGTCGCGCCGGTCCCACCAGGTGAGCGTGCCCGTGGTGGCCCGGGTGTCGGCGGCCTCGGCGGTGATCAGCTGCGTCCCGCCGCCGGTGTCCGCCATCCGCGCGGGGAGCGGGGCCTGGGTCGCTTCGGCCACCGGCCCCTGGGCGAGCGAGCAGAGCACCGCGCCGAGCGCGAGAAGGGTACGCATGGCGCGACCCTAGGACCGCCCCGCCCGCTTTGCCGGGCTATTGCCCCGTACGGGGGAGCGGCGGCAGCGGCAGGGGCAGACCGGGGAGCCCGTCGATGCTGGACGCGATGTGCTCCTTGCCCGCGAAGTACGTGCTCAGCGAGGCGTCGTCCTCCCGGGCGAAGCGCCGCTCGTGCAGATCGCGCTCCGCGTCGTACGACATGAAGGGCACGCCGTACCCGCAGGTGTCCCGCACGAGTTCGGCGCGCACCACGATGATCGCCCGCAGTCCGTGCGGCTCCGGGTCGATACCGCCGAAGTGCCCGATCAGCTCCGCCCACCGCGCGTCGTCCCGGAACACCGGCTCGCCGCGCCCGTGGACCCGCACGATGTTGGGCGGCCCCTGGAAGGCGCACCACATGAGGGTGATGCGCCCGTTCTCCCGCAGATGGGCCACGGTCTCGGCGTTGGATCCGGCGAAGTCCAGATAGGCGACGGTCTGTTCGTCGAGGACGGCGAAGGACCCGGCGAGTCCCTTGGGGGAGAGGTTGACCGTCCCGTCCCCGGCCAGCGGGGCGGTCGCGGTGAAGAACACCGGCTGGGCCTCGATGAATGCGCGCAGCCGCCCGTCGATTCGTTCATACGTTTTACCCATGCCGCCCATTCTGTGCGGGGCCACCGCGCCCGGACGGCTGATTCCCCTCCTCGGACACGGCGGGGCGCGCGACCTTATGAGGACGTACGGGGACGTGCGCGGAGGTACCGGAGCCGCAGGCGCAGCTCCGGGTCGGGGTCCTCGGCCAGCCGTCCGGCCGTCTCCTCGTACGCCGCCGAGTCCGCGGCGCCCAGCAGCCGCAGCGCCCGTGCCCGGACGTGCGCCGGATGCCCCGGCCCGGTGCGGCGCAGCAGCTCGGCCTCGGGCAGCCGGTCGGCCCACGCGCGCAGCGTCCGGGTCGCCTCCCAGGCGACGCGGGGCGACGGGTCGTCGAGGAGCGGGAACAGCCGGGCGAGGTCCGCGACGTCGAACCGGCGCAGGCCCGCGACGGCCGAGGCGCGCACCCGCGGCCGCTCGTGTGCGGTCAGCGCCCACAGCGCCGGCAGGTCCGTCGCCCGGTCGCCGCACTCGGCGAGCCCGAACGGCGCGTGGTCGGGCACCGTCGCCGGGTCCGCGCAGGCCGCCCGGTACAGCGGCACCGGGTCCCGGCCGTCCTGCCGCAGCACCCAGCGGGCGCAGGCCCGCACCAGGCCCGACCGGTCGAAGAGGAAGGCCTCCGCCTCGGCGGCCCGGCCCGTCTTCCGCAGCGCGGTCACCCCGGCCGAGCGCACCCGGCCGCAGGTGGAAGCGAGCAGCGGCCCCAGGGACTCGCCCGGCGCGCCCGCCGCGAGCACGGCCGCCGAGGCCCGGTCCCGTATCTCCACGTGGATGTCGTCCGCGGCGATCTCGGCCAGCTTTTCGAGTGTGTACAGCCCGCGATCGAGCGCGACGTCCAGGGCGAACAGCCGGGTGGCCCGGTCCCGGACCCCGGACAGGGCGTGGATCGCCTCGGGCGGGGCGGTGGCCAGCGTCTTTTCCAGCATCCGGAACGCCGCGTCGCCGCGCTCGCGGCGCCGGCCCCGCAGGATCACCGGCACGGCGAGGCGCAGGGTGCCGGCCTCCGCCCCCGGAAGCTCGGCGGCGAGGACGGCGCGCGCCCGCGCGCGTACCGGCCCGGCCCAGTCGGTCGTACGGAGCGCGATCAGCGGAAGGAACACCGGGCGGCCGGCGGCGTGCGCGAGGGCGGCCTCGCGGATCCGGCCGTCACTGGTGCACAGGGCGAGCAGCAGGCGCCCGTCGGCGGGCTCCGGGGTGCCCGGCCCGGTCGCCGTGAGCCAGTCGTGCCGGGGGAGCCCCGGCTCGCCGAAGCGGTAGGCGTCCCGGACCCGCCGGTCCACTTCGAGCCACCCCTCGGGGCTCCACACATCGACCACGTCGGTGAGCCGGCGCCCGTGCGCGAGCCCTCGCAGCACCGCGTCGCGCGGCGTCTCCTCGCCAGTCATGCACCGGAGCCTAGGGCCTCCCGCCTGCGATTTTCGATTTCCGGCAGGAGGTCTTTGACAAACCATACGGAGCACTGCATAGTTATACCCATCAGTGGTTGCAAGGTAAGGAGAACCCCGTGACCGAGCGCGTCGTACTCGCCTACTCGGGCGGCCTGGACACCTCCGTCGCCATCGGCTGGATCGCCGAGGAGACGGGTGCCGAGGTCATCGCCGTCGCCGTGGACGTCGGCCAGGGCGGCGAGGACCTGGACGTCATCCGCAAGCGCGCGCTCGCCTGCGGTGCGGTCGAGGCCGAGGTCGCGGACGCCAAGGACGAGTTCGCCGACGAGTACTGCCTCCCGGCGATCAAGGCCAACGCCCTCTACATGGACCGCTACCCGCTGGTCTCGGCGCTCTCCCGGCCCACCATCGTCAAGCACCTCGTCGCCGCCGCCGACAAGCACGGCGCCTCGATCGTCGCCCACGGCTGCACCGGCAAGGGCAACGACCAGGTGCGGTTCGAGGCCGGCATCCAGGCCCTCGGCCCGGACCTCAAGTGCATCGCCCCGGTCCGTGACTACGCCATGACCCGTGACAAGGCCATCGCCTTCGCGGAGAAGGCGGACCTGCCGATCGCGACGTCGAAGAAGTCCCCGTACTCCATCGACCAGAACGTCTTCGGCCGGGCTATCGAGACCGGCTTCCTCGAGGACATCTGGAACGCGCCGATCGAGGACATCTACGAGTACACGGCCAACCCGGCCGTCGCCCGTGAGGCCGACGAGGTCGTCATCTCCTTCAAGGAGGGCGTCCCGGTCGCCATCGACGGCAAGCCCGTCACCGTCCTGCAGGCCATCCAGCAGCTCAACGAGCGGGCCGGCGCCCAGGGCATCGGCCGGATCGACATGGTCGAGGACCGGCTCGTGGGCATCAAGTCCCGTGAGGTCTACGAGGCTCCCGGCGCGATCGCCCTGATCACCGCCCACCAGGAGCTGGAGAACGTCACCGTCGAGCGTGAGCTGGCCCGCTACAAGCGGCAGGTCGAGCAGCGCTGGGGCGAGCTGGTCTACGACGGCCAGTGGTTCTCGCCGCTCAAGCGGGCTCTGGACGGCTTCATCAACGAGGCCAACCAGCACGTCACCGGCGACATCCGGATGACCCTGCACGGCGGCCGCGCCGTCGTCACCGGCCGGAAGTCCGCGGAGTCGCTCTACGACTTCAACCTCGCCACCTACGACACCGGCGACACCTTCGACCAGTCGAAGGCCCAGGGCTTCATCGACATCTTCGCGCTCTCGTCGAAGATCGCCGCGAAGCGTGACCTCGGCTGACCCGAGTCGTTCACATCCCGCCTCCCCGTTCCGCGACGCGGCGGGGAGGCGGGCGCACATCCGGGGTGCATCCGGGCGGTGTACGGGACGTGCGCGACGCACGCGCGGCACCCGCGACGTGCGTGGCGCGCACGGCGTACGTCCGGACCCTCGCCCACCAGACCCAGACCCAGACCCGGCTTGAGGAGCAGCAGAAGTGAGCAGCAACAACGGTGACGTACGGCTCTGGGGCGGCCGGTTCGCCGACGGACCCGCCGAGGCCCTGGCGAAGCTGTCCGCGTCCGTCCACTTCGACTGGGTGCTCGCGCCGTACGACATCGCCGGTTCCCGCGCCCACGCGCGCGTGCTGCACAAGGCCGGACTGCTCACCGAGGACGAGCTGACCCGCATGCTGGCCGGTCTCGACCGGCTGGAGGCGGACGTCGCCGACGGCTCCTTCACCGGCACCATCGCCGACGAGGACGTGCACACCGCCCTGGAGCGGGGCCTCCTCGAACGGCTCGGCGCGGAGCTGGGCGGCAAGCTGCGGGCCGGCCGGTCCCGCAACGACCAGGTCGCCACCCTCTTCCGGATGTACCTGCGCGACCACGCCCGCATCATCGGCGGCCTGATCGCCGAGCTCCAGGACGCGCTCGTCGGCCTCGCCGAGGCCCACCCGGACGTGGCCATGCCCGGCCGCACCCACCTCCAGCACGCCCAGCCGGTGCTCTTCGCCCACCACGTGCTCGCGCACGTCCAGTCGCTGTCCCGGGACGCCGAGCGGCTGCGCCAGTGGGACACCCGGACCGCCGTCTCCCCGTACGGCTCCGGCGCGCTGGCCGGCTCCTCGCTCGGCCTCGACCCGGAGGCCGTCGCCAAGGACCTCGGCTTCGAGCGCGGCTCGGCCGGCAACTCGATCGACGGCACGGCCTCGCGCGACTTCGTCGCCGAGTTCGCCTTCATCACGGCGATGATCGGGGTGAACCTCTCCCGGATCGCGGAGGAGATCATCATCTGGAACACGAAGGAGTTCTCCTTCGTGACCCTGCACGACGCCTTCTCCACCGGCTCGTCGATCATGCCGCAGAAGAAGAACCCGGACATCGCCGAGCTGGCCCGGGGCAAGTCCGGCCGCCTCATCGGCAACCTGTCCGGCCTGATGGCGACGCTCAAGGCGCTGCCGCTCGCCTACAACCGGGACCTCCAGGAGGACAAGGAGCCGGTCTTCGACTCCTGCGACCAGCTGGAGATCCTGCTGCCCGCCTTCACCGGCATGATGGCGACCCTCACCGTCAACCGGGAGCGCATGGAGGAGCTGGCCCCCGCCGGCTTCTCACTCGCGACCGACATCGCCGAATGGCTGGTCAAGCAGGGCGTGCCGTTCCGGGTGGCGCACGAGGTCGCCGGCGAGTGCGTCAAGGTGGCCGAGGCCGAGGGCAAGGAGCTGGCGGACCTCACGGACGAGCAGTTCGCGAAGATCTCCGAGCACCTGACGCCCGAGGTCCGCACCGTCCTGAACGTCCCCGGCGCCCTCGCCTCCCGCAACGGGCGGGGCGGCACCGCGCCCTCCGCCGTCGCCGCCCAGCTCGTCGAGGTCAAGGCCGACCTGGTGATCCAGCACGCCTGGGCCGACGCGAAGAAGTAACCCCCAGGCGTCACAGCGCCGCCGCCCAGTCCGCGAGCCTGTCGAAGTCCGCCCGGAGCAGTCCGAGCTGCGGATCGACATGCAGCAGCAGGGCGGCGGCGAGGTGGTTCCGCTCCACGAATTCGTGGTCGTACGCCGTGATGTCGTCGTCGACCCAGGCGAACGGCCGCCCCGCCGCGTACTCCAGGATGTACTGCGTCTTCCAGAAGGTCCCGCGAGGGGCCTTTCCGTGCATCTGCGGCCAGTCGATCGACGGTAGCTCCGGCAGCCCCAGGTGGGGGCCGATCCATTCGTTGGCCTCGTCCTTCCAGGTCGTCGCCCAGACCAGCTCGTACGCGCCGGCCAGGGCCCGCAGCTCGTCGCCGTGCGCGGGATTCAGCCACACCCGCAGGGGCGCGGTGCCGGTCCAGCCGGACGGGCGCATCCGGTGGGTGGTGTACCCCTCCGGCCTGCGCTCACGCTGCGCCGCATAGGGGTTCAGCGGTCCGTCGACGTCGATCAGCAGCAGGGGTTTCGTCGATCGTTTCGTCATGTTCACAGCATTCCGTCCCCGTCTCGGTGAGGCGTCGAAATATCGAGTGAGACATCTTTGTCTCGTTTGGTGTACGGTCGACTCATGTCAGTCGATCGCACCCAGGTACTCCGCTCCGCCGCCGCCACCCTCAGCGTCAAGGCGACCGCCACGATGGACGAGATCGCCCGGGCCGCCGGCATCGGCCGCGCCACCCTGCACCGGCACTTCGCGGGCCGGGAGGCCCTGATCCGGGCGCTGGAGGAGCTGGCTCTCGAAGAGCTGACCACCGTCCTCGACACCGTGGGCGTCGAGGAGGGCCCCGCCGACGAGGTGGTGCGCCGGATGGTGGGCGCGGTACAGCCGGTCGCCCCGCTGATCGCCTTCCTCGTCACCGAGAACCAGCTCTTCGAGGGCGAGGGGCAGAACGAGGGCTGGGCCGCCCTCGACGCGCGGATCTCCACGGTCTTCCGGCGCGGTCAGGAGGAGGGCGTCTTCCGGATCGATCTGACGCCGGCCTGGCTCTGCGAGGCGCTCTACGGGCTCATCAGCTCGGGCGCCTGGGCCGTCGCGGACGGGCGGGTCGCCGCCAAGGACTATTCGTACATGATCACCGAGCTGCTGCTCGGTGGAGCCCGCAGGAGCGTGGAGAAGTGATCACCGACACCGTACGGCACGAGAAGGGTGCCGGGAACCCGGGCGAGAGCCATATCGAGGGCGCCCGCCGGCCCGGCCGGTGGCTCGCCCTCGGCGTCCTCGTCCTGGCCGTCCTGCTCGTGGCGGTGGACGCCACGGTCCTGGGCCTGGCGACCCCCTTCCTCTCCGAGGACCTGAAGCCGACCGGCACCCAGCTGCTGTGGATCGGCGACGTCTACTCCTTCGTCATCGCCGGCCTGCTGGTCTCCATGGGCAGCCTCGGCGACCGCATCGGGCGCAAGAAGCTGCTGCTCACCGGTGCCACGGCCTTCGGCGCCGTGTCCGTCCTGACCGCGTACGCCACCAGCCCCGAGCTGATGATCGTGGCCCGCGCGCTGCTCGGCGTCGCCGGCGCCACCCTGATGCCGTCCACCCTGGCCCTGATCCGCAACCTCTTCCACGACCCGCGCGAGCGCAGCCTCGCCATCGGCGTGTGGGGGGCGATGGCCTCGGCCGGCGCCGCCGTCGGCCCGGTCGTCGGCGGATTCCTGCTCGAACACTTCTGGTGGGGTTCGGTCTTCCTCATCAACCTGCCCGTCATGGCCGTCCTGGTCGTCGTCGGCGTCAAGCTGCTCCCCGAGTCGAAGAACCCGGACCCGGGCCCGTGGGACCTGCTCAGCGTCGGTCTGTCCCTGATCGGCATGATCGGTATCGTCTACGCGATCAAGGAACTGGCCTCCGCGGGCGCGACCCCCGGCGCGGCCGTCGCCGCCGTGCTCGGCGTCGGCTCCCTGGCCTGGTTCGTCCGGCGCCAGCTCACCCTGCCGACCCCGCTCCTGGACATGCGGCTGTTCCGCAACCGGGGTCTGTCGGCCGCTGTCGTCGCCGACCTGCTGACCGTCCTCGGCCTGTCCGGCCTGGTGTTCTTCCTGTCCCAGTTCTTCCAGCTGGTCCAGGGCCGCTCGCCGCTGGAGGCCGGGCTCGCCGAACTGCCCGCCGCCGTCGGTGCCGTGACGGCAGGCCTGATCGCGGGCAGGGCCGCCCGCCGCTTCTCGGTGCGCGTCGTCGTCGCCGGCGGTCTCGCCGCCATCGGCCTGGCGCTCGGGGCCCTGACCTTCCTCGGACAGGCGACCGGCTACCCGCTGCTCGGCGCGAGCCTGCTGGTCGTCGGCACCGGCGCGGGCTTCGCGTTCACCGTCACCGCCGACGTCATCCTCTCCAGCGTCCCGAAGGAGCAGGCCGGCGCGGCCTCGGCGGTCTCCGAGACGGCGTACGAGCTGGGCGCGGCCCTCGGCATCGCGCTCCTCGGCTCCATCGTGACCGGCGTCTACCGGGACTTCACCACCCCGGCCGGCGTCCCGTCGGGCACCGCCGCCGCGGCGCACGAATCCCTCGGCGGCGCCGTCGAGGCCGCCGCGGGCCTGGCCCCGGACCGCGCCGAGGCCCTGGTATCGGCCGCCCAGGTCGCCTTCGTCGACGGCCTGCGCATCGCCTCCGGCATCGGCGCGGCGGTCCTCCTCGCGACCGCCGTGGCCGCCTGGTTCCTCCTCAAAGGCCAGAAGCTGGCGGACGACGCCGGACACTGACGCGTCGGGTGGGACCATGGCCGGGAGCCCCGTACGGACCCTTCCGTACGGGGCTCCCGGCGTACGGCCCTGAGGACCGGGAGCCGTGGTGTCGAACGGCGGCCTCGCACGGCTTGAGTTCGCCTATGGGCGAATGCCCAGCGTCGCGGGCGTGACGGAAAACAGCCTCCCTGACCGGCTCGCGGACGCCGACGGATTCGTGCTGCTCACCCCGGAGTACAACCACAGCTATCCGGCGGCGCTGAAGAACGCGATCGACTGGCACCTCACGGAATGGGCCTACAAGCCGGTCGCGTTCGTCGGCTACGGCGGTTCCGGTGGCATCCGGGCCGTCGCGCCCCTGCGCACGGTCTTCCCGCTCTGGGCCACCGCGGGGGAGGAGCTCGTCCGCATCGGCCGCGCCCATATCGGCGAACTCCAGGCGACCGTGAACGAACTGGCCACCTTCGGGTTCCTCCAGACGGACGTCGTACCGGACCGGCGTCGTACCGGACCGGCGCCGGCCCTGACGGGGCCGGCGCGACCACGCGTCCTCGTTACGCCGCCTTCGCCTTCGTGGCGTACATGTCCACGTACTCCTGGCCCGACAGCCGCATGACCTCCGCCATCACCGAGTCCGTCACCGCGCGCAGCACGTACCGGTCGCGGTCCATGCCCTCGTAACGGGAGAACTCCATCGGCTCGCCGAAGCGGACCGTGACCCGGCCCGGGCGCGGCATGCCCGCGCCGCCCGGCTGGAGCTTGTCGGTGCCGATCATCGCGAACGGCACCACGGGCGCGCCCGTCATCAGGGTGAGCCGGGCGATGCCCGTGCGGCCGCGGTAGAGGCGGCCGTCGGGGGAGCGGGTGCCCTCCGGGTAGATGGAGAAGATCTTGCCCTCCTCCAGCACCCGGCGGCCCGTCATCAGCGCCGCCACACCGCCGCGTCCGCCGTCCCGGTCCACCGGGATCATGCCGACGCTGGTGAAGAACCAGGCCATGAGACGGCCCTTCAGGCCCGTGCCCGTGACGTACTCGTCCTTGCCGATGAAGAAGACCTGACGGTCCAGGCAGATCGGCATGATCATCGAGTCGATGAAGGTCAGGTGGTTGCCCGCGAGGATGACCGGCCCGGTGCCCGGGATGTTCTCGGCGCCCTCGACGCGCGGGCGGAACATGAGGCGCAGGACGGGACCGAGTGCGGCCTTCATGAGCGCGGGACGGGACAACGGTTCCTCCGGTGCCGGGCGGGTGGACGGACGCGTCCGCGGCTCGGGCCGAGCCGGTGGCGCAGGACCGGACGATACTCGCGAGTCGGTACGCGTCGCACATCGGGTCTCACCGGTCGGACGCATACGCCGGGGTGACGGAACGGAACCGGACAGCGTGGCCGGATCCATGACGTCGACTCGTGTTTCCGTCGTGTTCGACTGTGATCCGCTCCGCGTAGCACGTTTGTGCCTAGCGTCAGGGAGAAGAGTTGACAGGTGCGGGACACCCAACCGAAGGAGCGTCCATGACCCAGCCCGAGCGCCCGACCCCGGCCCGGCGAGCCGTCCTCGGCGCGGCCGGAGCAGCCGTCCTCGGCGGCTCGACCGTCCTCGCGGGCGGTACGGCCCAGGCCGTCCAGTCGGCCGTCACCCCCACTCGGGGCCACGAGGGGGACCAGGGCCGGGAGCGGGGCCAGGGCAACGGGAAGGGTCGCGGCTACCGGGCGCTGCCCTACCCCACCGTCATCGCCCACCGCGGCGCCAGCGGCTACCGCCCCGAACACACCCTCGGCTCCTACCAGCTCGCCCTCGACATGGGCGCCCACGTCGTCGAGCAGGACCTCGTCCCCACCAAGGACGGCCACCTGGTCTGCCGCCACGAGAACGACATCACCGGCACCACCGACGTGGCCGACCACCCCGAGTTCGCCTCCCGCAAGACCACCAAGACCGTCGACGGCGTCGCGCTCACCGGCTGGTTCACCGAGGACTTCACGCTCGCCGAGCTGAAGACCCTGCGGGCCACCGAGCGCATCCCCGCCGTCCGCCAGAAGAACACCCTCTACAACGGCCGCTGGACCGTGCCCACCTTCGAGGAGGTGCTGCGCTGGGCCGAGGACGAGGGCCGCCGCCGCGGCCGCGAGGTGTGGCTGCACGTCGAGACCAAGCACCCCACCTACTTCCGCTCCCTCGGCCTCGGCCTGGAGGAGCGGCTGGCCAGGCTGCTGCGCCGGTACGGTCGCCACCGCGCCGACTCCCCGGTCTTCCTGCAGTCCTTCGAGCCCGGCAGCATCCAGCGGCTCGCCCGCCTGGTCGACTCCCCGCGCGTCGTGCTGCTCGACGCCGCCGCCACCCGGCCCTGGGACTTCGTCGCCGCCGGCGACCCGCGCACCGTCGCCGACCTGGTCACCCCGAAGGGCCTGCGCGAGATCGCCTCGTACGCGCAGGGCATCGGTCCCACGATGGGACTGATCCTGCCCCGGGACGCGAGCGGCCGGCTCGGCACCGAGACCAGCCTCGTCCGCGACGCGCACAAGGCGGGCCTGATCCTGCACCCGTACACCATGCGCAACGAGAACAGCTTCCTGCCCACCGAGTACCGCCGCGGTACCGACCCGGCCGCGTACGGCGACGCCTTCGGCCTGCTCCGGCGCTACTTCGACACGGGTATCGACGGCATCTTCTCCGACAACGCGGACACGGCGCTGCTCGCCGCCGCGGACTACGCGGCGGCCCACCACCGCTGAGCCGCACGCCCGGCGCCCCGCGCGCCGCGCGCTCGCAGGGGCGTACGACCTCCGCGTCGTCCGCCCCGCCCGCCCCGCGCCCACCCTGCTCCGACCGGGTGAATCAGGGCCGGGCCCGCAACCGGGCCCGGCCCGCCGCGCATCGTGGCGGACATGACCACCCGCGCATCCTGGCTCGCCCGCCTCACCCCGCTGCTCGCGGCCGAGTCCCGGGCCGAGGCCGCGGCCGCCGGCATCGACGCCGCCGACCTCGAACAGGCCGTGTGGCTGCGGTTCCTGGAGCGCGACGCGGCGGGCGGGGCCGAGCCCGAGCGCCCCGCCGACTGGCTGCGCCGCGTCGTACGCGCCGAGGCCCGCCGCGCCCGCCGGGAACACGCCCGCACCCTGCCGTACCGCGGCGAGGTCCGCGCCGAAGCCCCGTCCCCGGAGCACTCCGCCCTCGCCGCCGAACGCCACCGCACCGTCCGCGCCGCCGTCCGCCGCACCCCCGGCCACTGCCCCCGGCTGCTCACCGCGATGCTGCATCCCGGCGACCCCAGTTACCGCGATATCGCAGGAGCGTTGGGTATCTCACAAGGCAGTCTGGGACCGATGCGTTCCCGTTGCCTGGGATGCCTGCGCAGAATGCTGGCGGCGGAGGTTCCCGGCCCAGGGGTCCGGGGAAGGGTGCCGTAGATACGGACTCGGACTGGTGAGCGGGAGGCATGCGCACATGGGCATGAGCGTGACCATCTCAGCGGCGGACGCGACGCGTGACGCGGAGCAGATCCTGAAGCTGCAGTACCTCTGCTATCAGCGCGAGGCGGAGATCCACCAGGACTGGTCGATCGAACCGCTCACCCAGCCGCTCGACGCCCTGCGCGCCGAACTCGTCGAGGGCGTGGGTCTGGTGGCCCGGCTCGGCGAGGAGATCGTCGCCTCCGTACGGGGCCGGCTCGACGCCGACGGCACCGTACGGATCGACCGGCTCATCGTCCACCCGCGGATGCGCCGCCACGGCCTCGGCGGCCGGCTCCTCGACGCCATCGAGCGCCACTTCGCCGCCGAGCCCGGCCCGGCCGCCAAGCGCTTCCGGCTCTCCGCCGGCCGCCGCGGCGAGGCGGGCCTGCGGCTCTACCACAGCCGCGGTTACGCCCAGGTCGGCCCGCAGCCGGCCGAGGCCGGCCTCGCGCAGACCCTCGTGACGCTGGAGAAGGCCGCGTAGCGGCGTCCGAAGAAGAGCCCCTGTCGGCCATGACCGCTAGCGTGCGCGGTCATGGCCGACATTTTTGAGTTCACACTCACGCTGGACCTGCGGGACGCGGTGTCCGAGGAGGAACTGACCGAGCTCCGATGGCACCTCGGACTCGGCCCCCGGCCGGAGCGCCTTCGCCTCGTGACCGCGTTCCCGTGCGTGCGTGTGGACGAGGACGGCGCACCCGTCGTCGACGACTGTCCCGAACCGCTGCTGGGCCGCCGCGGCGAGGCGTGGAAGGTGGGCGGCACGCTCGTCTCGGCCCTTCGCCGCCGCGAGGGCGCCGGGGGCGGCGGATGGGCGCTGACCAGCCGGCAGGAGCTCCACCCCGACGAGTTCGAGCGCGCCGGCGAACTGCTCGGCCGGCTCGCGGCCCGGGCCGGCGAGGGACACCGGCGTCCGGACGGCGGCATCGTCCTGGGGACGACCCGCTTCCACGCATCCGAGCGGGCGGAGCCGTTGGTGGTACGCGACGGTGTCGTCGGCTGGCCGTCGTGACTCTCCTGCCGGTGCTGTCGTGCGGGCCGTGGCGCCCGGACCACCCGGCCCGGGCGCGGGTCCGGCTCCCGCAGCGGCGTCCGGCGGTTCGCCCCTCCTCGTGACCCGACGGCAAAGCCGTCGCGACCCGCGTCGACACCTTCGACTACGACGACTCCTTCGAACCCCGGGTCCACCCGTGCACCGGCACCGGCAGCTGTACACGTTGCGGCACACCCAGGGCCTGCCGGCCCGGGGGTGACGTCGTCCGTCAGGCCGGGGAGTCCCCGTTGGCGCAGGTCAGCCAGGACCGGGTGATCGTCCTCGCCTGGTCCGCCTGTTCCGGGGTGACGACGCCCTCCATGTCCGGGCCGCGGCCCAGGAAATCCCTGACGCGTTCGCGTTCATCGGCGCTGACCACCCAGACGGACGAGGTGGAGGACCCGTCGTCGTGCCAGTCGAGCACGCTCAAGGTATGCCGGTGGGTCATCGCGTCCTCCCAAGCTTCGCGGTAACGGGATGCTCAGAGCGGCCTGACGTTCTCGGCCTGCAGGCCCTTCTGGCCCTGGGTGACGTCGTACTCCACCGGCTGGTTCTCCTCCAGGGAGCGGTACGAGCCCGGGCCCGCCTCGATCGCCGAGAAGTGGACGAAGACGTCGGCGCCGCCGTCGACCTGCTCGATGAAGCCGAAGCCCTTCTCGGCGTTGAACCACTTGACCTTGCCTGTAGCCACGGCCTCTCCTGAGGGGGTGTGAGGGCGGCGTCCCGCCGAGGGATCGGGGACGCACCGCCGGACAGCGACTTCCGGTTTCACGGTAGCGCCGACACCCCCGCGCCGCGCGTCGCCGGAACGCGCGGTGGGGGATCGGTCCATGCCGCGGAATCCGGGGCGCGCGCCGGCACTCGCGGGGCCGGCCGCCCGTATCCGAAGGAGCGGCGCCGCCGACCGCGTCGAGGCGGCACAGCGCCTCGTACCGGCTCACCCAGGGTCGGTACGGCCCGGTCGCGCCGGGCTTTCCGACGATGCTCCGCCGTTGGGCCAGGCGAGGTCGTCGACCGTCAGCCAGGGTTCGCCGGCCACGGCAGTCGGGGTCACTCCCGCGAACGCCATGACGTCCCGGTGCAGATGGGACTGGTCGGCGAAGCCGGCGTCGGCCGCCACCCGGGCCGCGGGCTCACCGGCCGTCAGCAGATGGGCGGCGTGGTCGAAACGGACCAGGGTGGCGGCGCGCTTGGGTGGCAGTCCGATCTGCGCGTGGAACCTGGCCCACAGACGCTTGCGGCTCCAGCCGACCTCCGCCGCGAGCGCGTCGACCCGGATCAGGCCGTGTCCGGCGACGATACGGTGCCAGGCCCAGGCCACTTCGGGGTCGACGGCCGAGTCCGCGGACCGGCTCCGCCGGGCCGCCTCGTCGTAACGGCGGGCGAGCAGCGCGTCCGTCAGCGCGAAACGCTCGCCCCAGGTGGCCGCCTCGCTCAGCCGCTCCCGGATCCGGGCCGCCTCCCGGCCCCACAGGTCCTCGACGGGCACCGGGGCGCCGTCCAAGTCGCCGGGCGAGACGCCCAGGACCACGCCCGCGACCGGCGGGGACAGCCGTACCTGGACGCACTCCAGATCCTCGCCGCGTACCCACAGGGCCCCGCCGGAACCGAGCCCCGGCCCGGCGAGGAGGCTCTCCCGGCGCTGCCGCCCCGCCGTGTCCTCCATGAGGGGAGCGCGGGCACCGAACTCCAGGAAGAGGGTGACGTCGGGATGCGGCACCACCCGGTGGCCGGCCGCCGCCAGGCCCGTACCGTTGTCACGGAATCCCGCCATCCGGACGCCGGGCATCCGGCTGGGGCGCGTCGGGCACTCGACCTTCCACACGGCGGTGGGATCGCGCTCGGGGTCGACGGGCCGCATGCCTTCATCGTACGAGCCCGGCCGGGAGGGGAACATTCGTTCAAGACGGGGCCGGGCCCCGGCCGCGACGGTGGTCTCATGACGAAGCCGACGAAGACCACGGAACGGACCCGCGCCGAGGGACGGAAGCGGCGGTGGGGGAGACGGCAGACCCTCGCCCTGGCCGCCTCCCTCGCCGTCGCCGGGCTGCTGCTGGGCAACGCGGCGGTGGTGTCACGGCAGAGCGCCGGAGCGGACGGCACCGGACGGGAGTCCGGCGGGTCGATGCTCTCCCTGGACGGCGGGAACATCCACGTACGAGAGGACGGGCCCCGGGACGCCCCGGCCCTCGTCCTGATCCACGGGTTCGCCGCCTCGACCCGGTCCTGGGACGCGCTGGTCCCGCTGCTGGCCGGGTCGCACCGGGTCATCCGGATCGACCTGCTCGGGCACGGCCGTTCGGCCAAACCGGCCGGCGGCGGCTACACGATCCCCGACCAGGGGCGCCGGGTCGGCGCGGCACTGGACCGGCTCGGCGTCCGGAGCGCGACGCTGATCGGCCACTCCACCGGCGGTTCGGTCGCCACCGCCCTCGCCGAACAGCGTCCCGGCCTGGTGACCGCCCTCGCGCTCATCGGCACCGGCCCCCGCCTGGACGCCTTCGTCTCGGAGGGGGCCGTCGGGAATCTCCTGTTCACACCGGTGCTGGGACAGCTGCTGTGGCGGCTGCGGACCGACGGTCTGATCCGTGAGGCCGCGAGCACCGCGTTCAGCCGTCCCGGCTTCGAGGCGCCGCAGGCCGTGGTGGACGACGTACGCGGCATGACCTACCACGCGTTCACCGCGACCAGCCGGGCCGTCGAGGACTATCTGACGGAGCGACCGGTGCCCGAGCGGCTGAAGCCGCTCGGCAAGCCCCTCCTGGTGATCTTCGGCGCGGGGGACCGGAGATGGCGCCCCACGTCCGCCGACGACTATCACGTCGTCCCCGGCGCGCGCGTCGAGACGCTGTCCGGACTCGGGCACTCGCCGAACATGGAGGACCCGCCACGCACCGCCGCGGTGCTCCTCGCCTTCGCCGCGGAGCACGGCGGATGAGAAGGGGCCGAGAAGGCGGGGGGTTCTACGCCTGGGCGGTACGGTTCGCGCGCAGCCACCAGATGCCGGTGAGCGGCAGCAGGATCGGGATGAAGACGTAGCCGTAGCCGTACTGCGACCAGACCGTCGCGTCCGGGAAGGCCGAGGGCTCGATGAGCGTCCAGGTGCCGACGATCAGCACGCCCGCGAGCTCGGCGGCGCAGCACACCAGCGCCGCCTTGCGGGCCGTCTCGCCGCCGCGGACCAGCGTGTACGTGATGAACGCGTAGACCACCGCGGCCACGGCCGACAGGGCGTAGGGGAGCGGGGCGCGGTCGAACTCGGTGGCGATCTGGTAGATCGAGCGGGACACCGCGCCCACCGACATCACGCCGTACAGCCAGACGACCACCAGGCCCGGGCCCGAGATCAGCCGGGCCTTGGCCGGGGCCTCGGCGGCTCCGGCCTCGGTGTCGGTCCCCGTCGCGGCCGGGGTGCCGTTCTCGGTCGCGGTCATGATCAGCCCACCGTCCAGATGTCGTAGAGACGCACTTCGAGGACGGCGAGCACCACGGCACCCGCCGCCACGGTCGCCGAGCCCCACTTGCTGCGCTCGGTCAGCGACATGAGGCCGGCCGCCGGCACCGCGCACAGCGCGCCCAGCAGATAGGCGATGAAGATCGCCGTGCCCTCGTCGGCCTTCTCGCCGCGGGTCAGCTGGACGATGCCGACCACCACCTGCACCAAGGCGAGGAAGGTCACCACGGCCATGCCGATGAAGTGCCAGTCCTTGGTGGGCTGGTCACGGGAGAAGGCGAAGCCGCACCAGGCGGCGAGGGCGAGCGCGGCGGCCGAGACCGCGACCGTCAGGGCGTCAAGCATGGGCCCGAGGGTATTACGGGCGGAACCGCCCGCCGCGCGCGGCCCCGTCCCGCGCGGTGCCGGATCCCGTTCCGTACGCGTACGAGCCCGGGAACGGGCGTGCGGGGCCCCGCCCTTCCGCGCTACGCGGCACCGGCGTGGCCTTGGACACAATGCGCCGCGCGGCACCCCGGCACGGCACTCCGCAGGGTTCCGCCGGCGTCCCTCTCGTACGGGTGGCGCGGACCGCCCGCGCCGGGGCCTCGGCCCAGGTCACACCCAGGACGTACGCGAGGTGCCGCGGCCCGGAGGCGCGGGCGCGACGGGCGGGTGCTTCGGACCGCTCGTATCTCAGCGCGCATCTCAGCCATGTCCGCTATTCGGACACCCCCTTTCGTTCGCACGTGCGCATGCTTTACTTGCAGCCATGACCACGACGAGCAGCCGCACCCTTGCGACCGAGGCGAACCAGACGCCCGGTGCTCGTTGTATGTGTCGAATGTGCGCCAACTGAGGGCCCCCGCCGCACGCTCGCGCCCCGAAGCGAGCCCCGACGGCCGAGCCGTTCCCGCCCCCACCGGGTGTGTGAGCGAGCCCGCCCCGCGCACGTGCCGCCCGCCGGATCATTTCCGCGACCGGCCCCCCTGCGCCTGACTGTTCCGATGACGAATGCCGTGCACGGCGGACGAGCGCCGCGCACTCGACAGTGACGGAAATCCTGTGATCACCATTTCGGGCCTGACCAAGGTCTACGAGTCGCGAGGCCGCCAGGTCACCGCTCTGGACGGGGTCGATCTCCACGTTCGCGAAGGCGAGGTCTTCGGCGTGATCGGCCAGAGCGGGGCCGGCAAGTCCTCGCTCATCCGCTGCGTCAACCTTCTGGAGCGCCCCACCTCCGGCACCGTGGTCGTCGACGGTGTCGACCTCACCGCCCTCGCCGGAAAGGGCCGGCGCGCCGGCAAGGACCTGCGCCGGGCGCGCAGCAGCATCGGCATGGTCTTCCAGCACTTCAACCTGCTGTCCTCGCGCACCGTGCAGGACAACATCGAGCTCCCCCTGGAGATCCTCGGCGTCTCCGGCGCCGAGCGCTCCCGCCGCGCCCTGGAACTCCTCGACCTCGTCGGCCTCGCCGACAAGGCCAAGGCGTACCCCGGCCAGCTGTCCGGCGGCCAGAAGCAGCGCGTCGGCATCGCCCGCGCCCTGGCCGGCGAGCCCAAGGTCCTGCTGTCCGACGAGGCCACCAGCGCCCTCGACCCGGAGACCACCCGCTCCATCCTCCAGCTCCTGCGCGACCTCAACCGGCAGCTCGGCCTCACCGTCCTGCTCATCACGCACGAGATGGACGTCGTCAAGACCATCTGCGACTCGGCCGCCCTCATGGAGAAGGGCCGCGTCGTGGAGACCGGCACCGTCGGCGAGCTCCTCGCCACCCCCGGCTCCCGGCTGGCCACCGAGCTCTTCCCGGTCGGCGGCGCCGCCACCGGCCCCGACCGCACCGTCATCGACGTCACGTTCCACGGCGAGACCGCGACCCAGCCGGTGATCTCCCAGCTGTCCCGTACGTACAACATCGACATCTCGATCCTCGGCGCGGCCATGGACACCGTCGGCGGCCGCCAGATCGGCCGGATGCGCATCGAGCTCCCCGGCCGCTACGAGGAGAACGTCGTCCCGGTCGGCTTCCTGCGCGAGCAGGGCCTCCAGATCGAGATCGTCGAGCCGCAGGACGAGGCGCGGGGCGCAGCGGAGGGCGAGCAGGCCGAGGCGCGGGACGCGCGGCAGGACGAATCGCAGATCGACAAGCAGGACGCCGCGCCCGCCGCCACGGCGCCCGCCCTGGTGAAGGACGGTGCCCGGTGACCTGGACCCAGATGCAGCCGCTGCTCGAACAGGGCACGATCGACACCCTCTACATGGTCCTGTGGGCCACGGTCGTCACGATCATCGGCGGCCTGCCCCTCGGCATCCTCCTCGTCCTCACCGACAAGGGCGGACTGCTGCGGAACCGGCCGGTCAACAAGATCGTCGGCGCGATCGTGAACGTGGGGCGCTCGCTGCCCTTCATCATCCTGCTGATCGCCCTGATCCCCTTCACCACCTTCGTGGTCGGCACCTTCATCGGCCCGACCGCGATGATCGTGCCGCTCGCCGTCGGTGCCATCCCCTTCTTCGCGCGGCTCGTCGAGACCGCCGTCCGCGAGGTCGACCACGGACTCGTCGAGGCCGTCCAGTCCATGGGCGGCGGCATTCCCACCATCGTCCGCAAGGTGCTGCTCCCGCAGGCCCTGCCGGCCCTGGTGTCCGCCGTCACCACCACCGTGATCGTGCTCATCGGCTACTCCGCGATGGCCGGCGCGGTCGGCGGCGAGGGACTCGGTTCCAAGGCCGTCACGTACGGATACCAGCGCTTCGACACGACGTTCATGCTGGTCACCGTCGTGATCCTGGTCGCGATCGTCACCCTCGTCCAGCTCGCGGGCGACGGCGTCGTCCGTCTCCTCGCGCGCCGCGGCCGCACCGCGTAACGCGGCCGCCCCCCTTACTTCGTACTCCGAAGAAGAGCCCGGACTTGTTGTCCAGGCGAGACACTCCACCTGAAAGAGGCACTCTTCGTGCGCAAGAACATCAAGATCACCGCCGGCGTCGCCGCCACCGCAGCCCTCGCCCTCGGCCTCACCGCCTGCGGCACCGCCTCGGACCCGTCGTCCTCCTCGGACGCGGCCGGCTCCGCCGACAAGCCGCTCGTCGTCGGCGCGACCCCGAACCCGCAGGCCGACATCCTCAACTTCGTCAAGGACAAGCTCGCCGCGAAGGCCGGCCTGAAGCTGGAGGTGAAGGAGTTCACGGACTACGTCCTGCCGAACACCGCCACCGAGAACGGCCAGGTCGACGCCAACTACTTCCAGCACCAGCCGTACCTCGACGACTTCAACAAGAAGAACGGCACCCACCTCACCTCGGTGGCCTCCGTCCACCTGGAGCCGCTGGGCATCTACTCCAAGAAGGCCAAGGCCCTCAAGGACATCAAGGCCGGCCAGACCGTCGCCGTCCCCAACGACACCACCAACGAGGGCCGCGCGCTCCACCTCCTCGCCGACAACGGCCTGATCACCCTGAAGCCGGGCGTCGGCACCGACGCCTCGCTCGCGGACATCACCGACAAGAAGGGCCTGGAGTTCAAGGAGCTGGAGGCCGCCACCGTGCCCCGCGCCCTGAACGACGTCGACGCCGCCGTCATCAACGGCAACTTCGCCATCGACGCCGGGCTCCAGCCCGCCAAGGACGCCCTCGTCGTGGAGAAGGCCGAGGGCAACCCGTACGCCAACATCCTCGTCGTCAAGAAGGGCCAGGAGAAGGACGCCCGGGTGACCAAGCTCGCGAAGCTGCTCACCTCGCCCGAGGTGAAGAAGTACATCGAGGACCACTACGACGGTGCCGTCATCCCCGCCTTCGGCACCCCGGCGAAGTAACCCTCCCGGCGCTCCCGCGAGATCCGGCCACCCGCCGGACACGCATCGGCCACACCCCGGCCGCGGCCCCGGCCCCGCACGCCCCGACCGGCGCGCGGGGCCTTCGGGACTTCCGGCGACCCGCGCATGCGCCGCCGCCGCGTGATGCTGCATGCTGTGCCTTCACGGTCTTCACGTACGGAGTTGCGCATGACAACGACCTTCCCGTCCCTCACCATCAGCACGGAACGGTTGGTGCTGCGCCCCTACGAGGAAGGCGACATCCCCGCCTTCGTGGAGATGATGAACGACGACCTCGTCGTCGCCTGGACCTCCGTCCCGCACCCCTATACCCAGGCCCACGCCGAGGCATGGGTGCGCGACCTCGCCCCCGCCGAACGCGCCGAGGGCCGCGGCCTCGTCTTCGCTGTCACCGAGTTCCTCACCCAGCGCCTCGTCGGCACCGTCCACCTGCACGGCACCGACTGGCGCCTCAAGGCCACCGAGGTCGCCTACGTGACCGCGCCCTGGGCCCGCGGCGAGGGCTACGCCACCGAATCCGTCCTCGCCGTCGCCCAGTGGCTCTTCCGCGCCCGCGGCTTCGAACGCCTCCAGCTGCGCACCGCCGCCGACAACACCGCCTCCCAGCAGGTCGCCCAGAAGATCGGCTGCATCAGCGAAGGCGTCCTGCGCAACGCCTGGATAGCCCGCAGTCAGACCGAGAGCGGAGAATGGACCGAGGTCCGCACCGACCTCATCCTGTGGAGCCTGCTCCCCGAGGACCTCGACGGCCTCGGCGACCAGCTTCCCGAGACCGGCTACTCCGCGTACGCCGACTGGAGCGGACCCCACCGGTAGGCTCGACCCGCCCCCACCCGTACCCACCAGCGCAGGAGACAGACTCAAGATGGCCGACCGGGTCACGGTGATCGGCTGGGACGGCTCGCCCCTCACCGCGGCGGCTCGGTCCGCGCTCGCCGCCGCCACCCTCGTGGCCGGTGCCGCGCACCACCTGGCCCTGCCCGAAGTACCGCCCACCGCCGAACGCGTCCGCCTCGGCAGCGTCGACCTCGCCGCCCGCCGGATCGTCGGCCACCGCGGCACCGCCGTCGTCCTCGCCGACGGAGACCCCGGCTTCTTCGGCGTCGTCCGCACCCTGCGCGCGCCCGAACACGGCCTGGAAGTCGAGGTGGTCCCCGCCGTCTCCTCCGTCGCCGCCGCCTTCGCCCGGGCCGGCATGCCCTGGGACGACGCCCACGTCGTCGTCGCCCACCGGCGCACCCTGCGCCGCGCCGTCAACGTCTGCCGCGCCCACCCCAAGGTCGCCGTCCTCACCTCGCCCGGCGCCGGCCCCGCCGAACTCGCCCTGCTCCTCGACGGAGTCCACCGCACCTTCGTCGTCTGCGAGGAACTCGGCACCGCGCGCGAACAGGTCAGCGTCCTCACCTCCGACCGCGCCGCCGACCACTCCTGGCGCGACCCCAACGTCGTCCTCGTCATCGGCGGCGGCCCGGTCGGCGCCCCCGCCGGCGGCGGCTGGCTGATGGGCCACGACACCCCCGCCGTACGCGGCTGGGCCCTGCCCGAGGAGGACACCGGCGGCCACCCCGGCCAGGACCCCACCCTGCGCGCCGCCCAACTCGCCCGCCTCGGCCCCCGTGTCGGCGACCTCGTCTGGGACATCGGCTGCGCGGGCGGCGCGTTCGCCGTCGAGGCCGCCCGCCTCGGCGCCGCCGTCATCGCCGTCGACGCCGACCCCGAGGCGTGCGCCCGCACCGAGGCCGCCGCCCGCCGTGCCGGAGTCCAGCTCCAGGCCCTCGCCGGGCGCGCCCCGCACCTGCTGGAGCGGCTGCCCGAACCCGACGTCGTACGCATCGGGGGCGGCGGCGTGCCCGTCGTCACCGCCTGCACCGACCGTCGGCCCGAACGGATCGTCACGCACGCCGCCACCCGCGACGAGGCCGAGGCGATCGGGGCGGCCCTCGCCGACGGCGGCTACGCGGTCGAGTGCGCCCTGCTGCAGACCGTCGGGCTCGACCCGCGCGACTGGAGCGAACGGGCCCGCTCCTTCGCGTTCCTGCTGTCCGGCCGCCGGATCTGACACTCGCTCGGCCCCGCCCCGGGCATCCGGCGGACGGGCTGACGGACCGCCTGGTGAGCCGCCCGACGGACCGCCTGACGGACCGGCCGGCGGACCCACCCGTGAACGTGTTCCATACCGGGCGCGGTAGGCTGGCCGATTGTTGTACCGCCCCCGGAACCTCGGCGGTTTGTTCGTCAATGTCCGGAAACAGTGGCCCCATTGGGTCGCTGATGTGGTACGGAGCAGACGGAGGGCGGCGCGACGTGGCGCAGTCCACAGCGCACCGTGGCGGTTCCGCCTGCCACGAAGGCCGAAGGCCGCGACAATGCAGGGGTGTCCGCGCGTCACGTGCCGCGCGGCGCGCACGCTCGTTGTCCTAGACGGGCGCAGGTCTGAAGGAGCACAACCGATGGGCGAGGGGTACGCAGCATGACGGACACCGGCCAGGTCCCGGGCGAGGGACTGCCGGAGAACTCAGGCATGGTCGAGCAGCCGGGCATCCCCGCCCCGGGCGCGTACACCTACCTGGACCCCTCCGCGCAGCCGACCGAGGACGACGAGATCCTCCTCATGCCGGGCGCGCAGGGCGCCTGGAGCGAGCACCCGCCGGGGGCCACGCCCGCGCCGCCGGTCGCCGTGCCCGCGCCGCTGGACGTCGACCCGCTCACCGCGCCGCTGGAGCAGGTCACCGGCACGCCCGCGCACGGCGTGCCGATGCCCCCGCACGGCACCCCGGCGCACGGTGTCCCGATGCCGCCGCACGGCACCCCCGCGCACGGCGTGCCGCCGGCCGCCCCGCAGGGCCCCGTCGTCACCGAGCACGGGTACGAGCCCGGAGTCCTCGACACCGGCTCCGTCGACCTGACCGGGACCGGTGTGCAGGCACCCGCCGGCGCGCAGGTCCCGCAGCCCGCCCGCCGTCCGCTGCACATGGGCCCGCCGATGCCGGACCACGCCACCGGCGGTGTGGTCCGCTCGCTCGCGGACCGCGGTCCGGCCGCCGCTCCGGCCCCGCAGCCCGTGCCCGTACCGGTTCCGGCGCCGGCCCCGGCCGCCGCCATGCCCGTACCGGCCCCCGCCCAGGCCCCGGTCCCGCAGCCGGGCGGTCCGGAGTACCTGGACGTCCCGCAGGACCAGCAGACCGCCCCGCAGGGTGCCGTGCCGTGGCCCGCGCAGCCGCAGGACGCGCAGGCTCCGCAGGCCCAGGCGGTCGCGGCGGCCCCGGCCCCGGCCCCCGCCCAGGCGGCCCCCGCCCCGGCCCCGGCGGAAACGGTCGTCCCGCCGGTCGCGGAGTTCGTGCCCGTCGAGGGCGCCGTGCCGACCGCCCCGCACCTGGCCCCGACGCCGCAGCCCGAGCCCCGGGCCGAGGTGCCCGCCGAGGCCCCGGCGGAGGCCCCGGCCGAGGTCCCGGTCCCGCAGGAGGCCCCGGCCGAGCCGGCCCCCGCACCGGAGCAGACCGCCGAGGAGGCCCCCGCCGCCGAGGCGACCCCGGAGGCCCAGCCCGCTCCGGCCGTCGAGGCGCCCGCCGCCGAGGCCCCGGTGGCCGAGGCTCCGGTCGCGGAGGTTCCCGTCGAGGCGCCCGCGGCTCCGGCCGAGCCCGTCGCCGAGATGCCCGCCGAGGCCGTCGCCGAGGTTCCGGCCGAGGTGCCCGCCGCCGCCCCGGCCGAGCCCGCCGCCGCTGCCGAGGCGCCCGCCGAAGCGGTCGCCCCCGAGGCCCCCGCCGCCCCGGAGGCTCCGCAGGCCCCTGTCGCCGTAGCGCCCGAGCCCGTCGTCGTGGAGGCCCCGGCCCCCGCCCCGGTGCCGGTCCCCGCCCCGCGCGAGGCCGAGCCGGAGGCCCCGGCCGAGGTCGCCCAGATCCCCGAGCAGGCCGCCCCGGTGGCCGAGGCCCCAGTCGCCGAAGTGCCCGCCGAAGTGCCCGCCGCTCCGGCCGAGCCCGCCGTCGCGGAGACCCCGGTCGTCGCCGAGGCCGCCCCGGAGCAGCAGCCCGAGGCCCCGGCCCCCGCCGCCGAGCCCGTGGCCCCCGCGGCCCCGGAGCAGCCCGCCGCCCCCGAGCCGGTGGCGGCCCAGCCCGCGGCCCCGGAGCAGCCCGAGCCCCAGGCCCCGGTCGTATCCGAGGCCCCGGCCGAGGCGACCCCCGAGGGGAACTCCGACGCCGAGCCCCAGGCCCAGGCCCCGGCCCCGGCGGAGGCCGGAGCCGAGCCCGCGAACGCGGCGAAGCCCGTGACCGTGACGGAGCCCGTGACCGTGACGGAGCCCGTGACCGTGGCGGAGCCCGGAACCGCGACCGAGCCCGGAAACGAGACGGACACGGACGCGGACCCGGCGAACGAGGCCGCATCCGAGGAGCCCCCGACCGAGCGCGCGCCCGGCTACGCCGACGCCGAGCGCGAGGCCGTCCTCCGCGTGATGCGCGAACGCCGCGACATCCGCAACGGCTTCCGCTCCGACCCGATCCCGCACGAGGTCCTGCTCCGTGTCCTGGAGGCGGCCCACACCGCGCCCAGCGTCGGCCACTCCCAGCCCTGGGACTTCGTCGTCATCCGCTCGGACGAGACCCGCCAGGCGATGCACGAGCTCGCCGCGCGCCAGCGCGAGGCGTACGCGAAGTCCCTGCCCAAGGGCCGCGCGAAGCAGTTCAAGGAACTGAAGATCGAGGCCATCCTCGAGACCCCGGTCAACATCGTCGTGACCGCCGACCCCACCCGGGGCGGCCGGCACACCCTCGGCCGCTACACGCAGCCGCAGATGGCCCCGTACTCCTCCGCGCTCGCCGTCGAAAACCTGTGGCTCGCCGCCCGCGCCGAGGGCCTCGGCGTCGGCTGGGTCAGCTTCTTCGACGAGCGCGAGATGGTCCGCGTCCTCGGCCTGCCCGAGCACCTGGAAGTGGTCGCGTACCTCTGCGTGGGATACGTCGACGAGTTCCCCGAGGAGCCCGAGCTGATGCAGGCGGGCTGGTCCAAGCGCCGCCCGCTGTCCTGGGTCGTCCACGAGGAGACGTACGGCCGCCGCGCGCTGCCCGGCGAGGAGCCGCACGACCTGCTCCAGGAGACCGTCGCCAACATCCGCCCGCTGGACGCCAAGGCGCTCGGCGAGGCGTGGGAGCGCCAGAAGCGGATGACCAAGCCCGCCGGGGCGCTCGGCATGCTGGAGATCATCTCCGCGCAGCTCGCCGGCCTCTCCCGGGTCTGCCCGCCGCCGATCCCCGAGCCGGCCGCCGTCGCGATCTTCGCCGGCGACCACGGGGTGCACGCCCAGGGCGTCACCCCCTGGCCCCAGGAGGTGACCGGCCAGATGGTCGCGAACTTCCTCGGCGGGGGAGCGGTCTGCAACGCCTTCGCCACCCAGGTGGGCGCCGAGGTCTGCGTCATCGACGTCGGCGTGGCCACCGAGCTGCCGGCCCGCCCCGGTCTCCTGCCGCGCAAGGTCCGTCCGGGCACGGCGGACATGACGATCGGCCAGGCGATGACCCGCGAGGAGGTGGTCGCCGCCATCGAGGTCGGCATCGAGACCGCCCGCGACCTCGTCGCCGCCGGCAACAAGGCGCTGCTGACCGGCGAGATGGGCATCGCGAACACCACCGCGTCAGCCGCCCTCATCTCCATCTACACCGAGGCCGACCCGGCCGAGGTCACCGGCCGGGGCACGGGCATCAACGACGAGACGCACGCCCGCAAGGTGGACGTGGTCCGCCGGGCGCTCGAACTCCACCAGCCCGACGCGGAGGACCCGATCGGCGTCCTCGCGGCGGTCGGCGGCCTGGAGCACGCGGCGCTCGTCGGCCTGATCCTGGGCGCGTCCTCGCTTCGTACCCCGGTCATCCTCGACGGCGTGTCCACCGGTGCGGCGGCGCTCGTGGCCCGGGCCATCGCGCCCGAGTCCCTGGCCGCCTGCATCGCGGGCCACCGCAGCGCCGAGCCCGGCCATGTCGCGGCCCTCAACAAGCTGGGGCTGCGCCCGCTGGTCGACCTGGACCTCCGTCTCGGCGAGGGGACGGGCGCCCTGCTGGCCCTCCCGGTGGTCCAGAGCGCGGCGCGCGCGATGCACGAGGTCGCGACGTTCGACTCCGCGGGCGTCACGGAGAAGTGACCCCGGGCCCTGCCCGCCCCCTTCCACGCGGGGGCGGGCAGGGCCTCCCTTTTTTCCGGTACGTGTGTCCGATACACGTGTCCGGCATACCTGTCCGTACGTGCTTCGGTACGCGACGTGTGGCCCTGCCCACGCCCTCAGCGGCAGCGGGAAGCCGCAGGTCACCGATATCGTCAGGTGCGCACCGCACCGCCCCTCCAGAGGAGCCGCCCGCACCATGACCGAGCACGCCGCCCACGCCGAGCCCGCCGCGCACGAGCACCCCGCCTATCCCGTCGGACTGCGCCTCGCCGGCCGCCGCGTCGTCGTGTTCGGCGGCGGCCAGGTCGCCCAGCGCCGGCTGCCCGCGCTGATAGCCGCCGGCGCGCGGGTCACCCTCGTCTCCCCGTCCGCCACCCCGTCCGTCGACGCGATGGCGGAGGCCGGCGAGATCACCTGGATCAAGCGCCGTTACGAGGCCGGCGACCTGGCCGACACCTGGTACGCGCTCGTCGCCACCAGCGACCCGGCCGCCAACGAGGCCATCTCCGCCGAGGCAGAGCGCACCCGGACCTGGTGCGTCCGCTCCGACGACGCCGCCGCGGCCACCGCCTGGACCCCGGCGACCGGCCACAGCGAGGGCGTCACCGTCGCGGTCCTGACCGGCCACGACCCGCGCCGCTCGGCGGCCGTGCGGGACGCGATCGTCGAGGGCCTGCGCGACGGTTCGCTGGCCGCGCCCGCGCACCGCTCCCGTACCCCGTTCGTCGCCCTGGTCGGCGGCGGCCCCGGCGACCCCGACCTGATCACGGTCCGCGGCCGCCGACTGCTCGCCGAGGCCGACGTCGTCATCGCGGACCGGCTCGGCCCGCGCGACCTTCTGAGCGAACTGCCCCCGCACGTCGAGGTGATCGACGCCGCGAAGATCCCGTACGGCCGGTTCATGGCCCAGGAGGCCATCAACAACGCGCTCATCGAGCACGCCAAGGCCGGCAAGTCCGTCGTCCGCCTCAAGGGCGGCGACCCGTTCGTCTTCGGCCGCGGTATGGAGGAGGCCCAGGCCCTCGCCGCCGAGGGCATCGCGTGCACCGTGGTCCCGGGCATCTCCAGCTCGATCTCGGTGCCGGGCGCGGCCGGCATCCCGGTCACCCACCGGGGCGTCGCGCACGAGTTCACGGTGGTCAGCGGCCATGTCGCCCCCGACGACCCGCGCTCGCTCGTCGACTGGGCGTCCCTCGCCCGGCTCACCGGCACCCTGGTCATCCTCATGGGCGTCGACAAGATCGGCCGGATCGCCGAGACGCTGATCGCCCACGGCAAGTCGCCCGACACCCCGCTGGCCCTCGTCCAGGAAGGCACCACCGCGGCCCAGCGCCGGGTGGACGCCACCCTGGCGACCGTGGCCGACACGGTCCGGGCCCAGGAGGTCCGGCCGCCGGCCGTGATCGTCATCGGCGACGTCGTCGCCGAGGGCCCCGACAAGCCGCTCTCGTGAACAGCGGCGCGCCCTCGCGGCCGCCGCACCCCGTACGCATTGGCACCTCCCACCGGACAAGGCAGTATCACCCCGTGGCCGAACTCATCACGATCGACGACCCCGACGACCCGCGTCTGCGCGACTACACCGGACTGACCGACGTCGAGCTGCGGCGCAGACGCGAGCCCGCCGAGGGCCTGTTCATCGCCGAGGGCGAGAAGGTCATCCGGCGCGCCCGGCAGGCGGGGTACGAGATGCGGTCGATGCTGCTCTCGGCGAAGTGGGTCGACACGATGCGCGACGTCATCGACGAGGTCCCGGCGCCCGTGTACGCGGTGCAGCCGGAGCTCGCCGAGCGCGTCACCGGCTACCACGTGCACCGCGGCGCGCTCGCCTCCATGCAGCGCAAGCCGCTGCCGGCGGCGACGGACCTGCTGGGCACCGCCCGCCGGGTCGCCGTCATGGAGTCGGTCAACGACCACACCAACATCGGCGCGATCTTCCGCAGCGCGGCGGCCCTCGGCATGGACGCGGTGCTGCTGTCGCCGGACTGCGCGGACCCGCTGTACCGGCGTTCCGTGAAGGTGTCCATGGGCGCGGTGTTCTCCGTGCCGTACGCGCGTCTCGACACGTGGCCGCGCGGCCTGGAGGCGGTCCGGGAGGCGGGCTTCAAGCTGCTCGCGCTGACCCCGGCGGAGCGGGCCACGTCCATCGACGAGGCGGCCCCGCACCGGCTCGACCGGGTGGCGCTGATGCTGGGCGCGGAGGGCGAGGGCCTGTCCACCCAGGCGCTGCGCGCGGCGGACGAATGGGTGCGCATCCCGATGGCGCACGGCGTGGACTCGCTGAACGTGGGTGCCGCCGCAGCGGTGGCCTTCTACGCGGTGACGAGCGGCCGCCCGCAGGACTGACGCCCGCCGCTCGGCAGCGGTCGCCCTAGCCCTGGAGGGCCTGCGCGGCCGCGATGCCCAGGGCCACGACGAGCGTCACGACCACGAAGACGAAGAGGCGCTGCCGCAGCAGCTTCGGGTTGGCGGGGCGCAGCCCGGTGGACGTGTTCCGGCCCCCGGGCCGGGTGCCCGGCCGGGACTGCGGGGCCCGGGAGCCGCCGCCGGTGCGCGGGCCGGAGGGCCGGGAGGTGGCGGGGCGGGCCTTGCCCGGGCGCCCCTTGCCGCCGGTCGGCCGGTCGGGAACGGGCCGCTCGGAGCGCCGCTCCCCGGACCGGTCCCGCTCGGAGTGCCGCTCGCCCGGGCGCTCGCCCACGCGCTCACCCGGACGGTCCCCGAGCCGTTCGCCCACCCGCTCCACGGACCGCTCGGTCGCCCGCTCCGTATACCGCTCCGTGGGCCGCGCGAGCCCGCGCTCGTCGCCCCGCTCCCGGGTGCCGGCCGGCCGTGCGGCGGGCAGTCCCTGCGCCTCTCGCGCCGCGATCTCCTTGAGCCGCATGGACAGCTGCAGGGTGCTGGGCCGTTCCTCGGGATCCTTCGCCAGACACGCCCGTACGAGCGGGGCGAGGGCGTCCGGTACGCCGATCAGCTGCGGCTCCTCGTGCACCACCCGGTAGAGCATGACCTCGGAGCTGCCGTGCCCGAACGGGGAGTCGCCCATCGCCGCGTACGCCAGGGTCGCGCCGAGCGAGAAGACGTCCGTCGCGGGGGTCACCGCCGCGCCCCGGACCTGCTCGGGCGCGAGGAAGCCGGGCGAACCGACGGCCGTGCCGACATGGGTGAGGGTGCTCGCGCCGGTCGCCCAGGCGATGCCGAAGTCGATGATGCGCGGGCCCTTGGGGGAGAGCAGGATGTTCGACGGCTTGAGGTCCCGGTGCACGACCCCCGCCTCGTGCACGGCCACCAGGCCCTCCGACAGGGCGGCGCCGATCGCGGCCACGTCGGCGGCCCGCAGCGGACCCTCTTCGGCGACCCGGTCGTGCAGCGACGGCCCCGGCACGTACTGGGTGGCGAACCAGGGGCGCTCGGCCTCCAGGTCGGCGGCGACCAGACGCGCCGTACAGCCGCCGCGGATCCGGCGGGCGGCGGACACCTCGCGCGCGAACCGGGAGCGGAACTCCTGGTCCTCGGCCAGATCCGGCCGGATGACCTTGAGCGCCACCCGCTGTCCGCGCCGGTCGGATCCGAGGTACACGACCCCCATCCCGCCGGCTCCGAGCCTGCGGTGGAGCCGGAACGACCCGACGATCCGCGGATCCTCGCGCCGGAGCCGCATCATCGCCATGTCCGTCCCCTCGTCCGTTCGACGGGCACAGCTTACGTAGTGCCGCCCCGGCGTGCTCACAGGCCGCGCCCTCGGGGCGGCGCCGATTGTCGGCGCGGACCAGGGCACCTGAGTGCCGGTCAGCTCCGACCGCTTTCAACATCCCCTCATATCAGGGACGTTGGTGAAAGCCTGTGGCGACACCCCGCGTGACCACCGCAAACGTGAGCGACGTCACGCTCCCCCTCAGGGAGGTCCCCTAGACCGGCGGCCCGGTCTCCACCCAGGGGAGTACACGGGGCCGATCCGGGTCATCCTCCCGGAGGCCAAAAAGGCGGTACGCGGGCATGACGCCCGGGCCGTGCCCGCTGCGTAGATTTGAAGTCGAGCGGCGGACGCAGCACTCGTCCCCCGAGGTCACCGCGTCCGCCGCTCGATCGACACGACAGCTCGACTCGACAGGAGAGGACCATGGCGTTCCCGGCCCAGCGGATCACCTCACGCCCTTCAGGCCGCCGTCACCCTCTGGTGGCGACCGCCATGGTCCTTCCTCTCGCGGCCCTGCTCGTGGTCGTCTTCGGCGGCTGGGACGCGGTGGTCACACAGGCGTCGTCCGTGGGCGTGATGCTGGGGCGCTGAACGGCGCCCCGGACCCGGGAGAGCGGTCCGGGTCGGGGACATCCGGCCAACAACCCCGTGGGGACGGGGGTGCGGCGGACGGCAGCGTGGGGCCGGTCGGCTGGGGAGCTGACCGGCCTTTCGCGCGTGCCTGGCCACGGCCCCCGGCCCGCAGGGCCCCGCACCCGCGGCGGACTCCCCGTACGGGCCACGCGTAGGCTCCCCGGGTGGACGACACCGCACCCGGCACCCCCGCGCTCCAGGAGCTGCACGCCCTCGCCCGCGCCGCCGCGCACCCCGAGGGGGCGGCGCCGTGCCCCTGTCCGGTCGACCTGCTGGCCGACCGGGACGACGGCACGGTCGTCCGCCACGGGGCCCTCGTCCTCAAGGCGCACGGAGCCGGAGCCCGGGGCCACGAGGACGACGACGAACTGCGCGCCCGGATCGCGGTCGCGGCCCTGCCCGGCCTGGCCGGTGTCCTCCTGGCGCCCCTGCCGGGCGCCCCGCTGCCGCGTCCGCGGACGCCGTCGCTCGCGGAACGCCCGCTCACGCTCTGGCCGTACGGGATCCCGGTGGACCCGGGCGCCCCCGAGGCGGCCCCCTGGGAGGAGGCCGCCCGGCTGCTCGCCCTGCTGCACCGCACCCCGCCGCCGCCCGGACTCCCGCCCATGCGGGCGCCGCTGAAGGCCGCGCTCGCCGTGGAGCGGATGCGGCGCGCGGCCCCCGGCCATCCGGCCACCGCCACCGTGCTGCGCGCCTGGCGCCCCCTCCCCGAGGAGTACCCCCGGACCGCCGCCGACCGGCTCTGCCACGGCGACTTCCACCTCGGGCAGTTGGTCCGGGCTCCGCACTGGCGGCTGATCGACGTCGACGACCTTGGCGTCGGCGATCCGGCCTGGGATCTGGCCCGCCCGGCGGCGTGGTTCGCGGCCGGACTGCTGGCGCCGGAGGTCTGGGCGCGGTTCCTCGGCGCGTACGAGGCGGCCGGCGGCCCGGCGACCACGCCGTACGCGGGGGAGGGCGGCGACCCGTGGGCCCGGCTCGACGTCCCGGCCCGCGCGCTGACCGTCCAGACGGCCGCGCTGGCGCTCGCCAAGTCCACCGCCGGGGGGCGTCCGTTGGACGAGGTGGAGAACGTGATGATCGACACCTGCGCCCGAATCGTCTCGCACCGAACCGAGTTGGATCCGCCCGCGTCCGCATACAGTGAGATCACCATTCGAACGTCAGGGAGTTGAGACGCGCATGCAGTGTCCCAAGTGCCACGCACCCATGCACACGTACAACCGCAGCGGTGTCCAGATCGAGCAGTGCAGCGGATGCCGCGGCATCTTCCTGGACTACGGCGAGCTGGAGGCACTGACCCGCCTGGAGTCCCAGTGGACGCAGCAGGCCCCGCCCGCGCCGCCGGCCTACCCGGCGCAGCCCGCCGCCCCGGCCTGGGGCGCGCCGCACCACGGCGGCCACCACCACGGCCACCGCGGCTTCGGCCGGATGCTGTTCTCCTCCTGAGCCCCCGCCTCCGTGCCGCCGCCGCTCCTCGCGGGCGGCACGGAGGGGCCCTCGGCCCGTCGGAGGCACGAAGAAGCCCCCGTCCGCTCGAAGCGGCCGGGGGCTCTTGTCCGGTGCGCGATACTGGGATTGAACCAGTGACCTCTTCCGTGTCAGGGAAGCGCTCTCCCGCTGAGCTAATCGCGCGGGATGATCCGAAGATCGAGGACCGAAGATCCAGTGCGCGATACTGGGATTGAACCAGTGACCTCTTCCGTGTCAGGGAAGCGCTCTCCCGCTGAGCTAATCGCGCGGGTGACCCGAGGATCCGGAGCCCGAAGGCCCGGTGCGCGATACTGGGATTGAACCAGTGACCTCTTCCGTGTCAGGGAAGCGCTCTCCCGCTGAGCTAATCGCGCGGGATGGATCCGTAGATCGAGGACCCGAAGGTCCAGTGGACGATACTGGGATTGAACCAGTGACCTCTTCCGTGTCAGGGAAGCGCTCTCCCGCTGAGCTAATCGTCCTTGGAGGTGGAGACGGGATTTGAACCCGTGTAGACGGCTTTGCAGGCCGTTGCCTCGCCTCTCGGCCACTCCACCAGGAGTGATCGCGGGGGTTCGGGATGATCCCCCACATCGAGCGGACGACGAGATTCGAACTCGCGACCCTCACCTTGGCAAGGTGATGCTCTACCAACTGAGCCACGTCCGCTTGTCGTTTCCGTTTCGCTTGCGCGTCCCGGCGACGTGTTGAACTTTAGCGGATTCCTGGGCCAGTACAAAAACGCGTTTGCGCAGCGTGCTGAGCCGCGCACCCGGACGGCACCGATCAGGCCACCCGGACGGGGGCCACGGACCGCTTCCGTACGCGTGCGTGGGGCGATGTTCCCACGGTGTCCACGACGCCCGACCCGATCATGGACGGGGCTCCTAGACTCGCTGACGTGCACCCTCTCACCCCCATGGCCCGCTTCGGCGGCCTGCTCGCCACGGACCTCCGGGACGTCACCCACGACCCCGAGGCCCTGGACTCCTCCGGCTTCTGGGCCGTCTGCGCGGACTTCGAGGGCCGCCTGACCTGTGCCCGCTTCGGCGACGTGCGGCCCGACCCGGTCCCCGCGCCCGTGCCCGGTGCCTGGCGGGGCCCGGCGGCCGGCGACTGGACCTCCTCGCTCGACCGCGCCGCGTACACCGCGGGCGTGCGCCGCATACGCGAGCACATCGCGCGCGGCGAGGTCTACCAGGCGAACCTCTGTCGGGTGATGTCCGCGCCGCTGCCCGATCCGGCGCGCGCCGACGTCGACGCTCTCACCGCCCTGCTGGCCCGCGGCAACCCCGCCCCGTACGCCGGAACGATTCGGCTGCCCGCGCACGGCGTGGAGATCGCCACCGCCTCGCCGGAGCTCTATCTGCGCCGCACCGGCGCCGTCGTCGAGTCCGGCCCCATCAAGGGCACCGGACGGACCGCCGCGGACCTCCTGGAGAAGGACCACGCGGAGAACGTGATGATCGTGGACCTGGTCCGCAACGACCTGGGCCGCGTCTGCGCCACCGGGTCCGTCACCGTGCCCGCGCTGTGCGCCGTCGAGGACCACCCCGGTCTCGTCCACCTCGTCTCCACCGTGCGCGGCGAGCTGCGCGACGGGGCCGGCTGGGCCGCGCTGCTGGCCGCCACCTTCCCGCCCGGCTCGGTCACCGGCGCCCCCAAGTCCAGCGCGCTGCGGATCATCGAGGCCCTGGAGACCGCGCCGCGCGGTCCGTACTGCGGCGGCATCGGCTGGGTCGACGCCGACCGGCGCACCGCCGAGCTGGCCGTCGGCATCCGCACCTTCTGGATCGACCGGGCCGCGGGCGCGCTGCGCTTCGGCACCGGAGCGGGCATCACCTGGGGCTCCGACCCGGAGCGCGAGTGGGACGAGACCGAACTGAAGGCGTCCCGCCTGGTCGCGATAGCGTCGGAAGAGTCCGAGGTGTCCTCGGATCACTCGGTGGAGTCCGGGGCGAACGGAAAGGCCATATCCCGATGAAACTCTGGGTCAACGGCGCACTGCACGATGCCGGGGACGCGCTGGTGTCCGTCCTCGACCACGGTCTGACCGTCGGCGACGGCATCTTCGAGACGGTCAAGGCCGAACGCGGCGAGACCTTCGCCCTCACCCTGCACCTGGAGCGGCTGACCCGCTCCGCCCGCGGCCTCGGCCTGCCCGACCCGGACCTCGACGAGGTCCGCCGCGCCTGCGCCGCCGTCCTGGAGGCGAACCCGATGGAGCTCGGAAGGCTCCGGATCACGTACACCGGCGGGCTCTCCCCGCTCGGCTCCGAGCGTGGCGGGACCGGCCCGACCCTGGTCGTGGCGCTCGGCGAGACCGGCCGCCGCCCGGACACCACGGCCGTGATCACCGTCCCGTGGACCCGCAACGAGCGCGGCGCGCTCACCGGCCTCAAGACCACCTCGTACGCCGAGAACGTCGTCGCCCTCGCGCGGGCGCGCGAGCGGGGTGCCTCCGAGGCCCTGTTCGCCAACACGGTGGGGCAGCTGTGCGAGGGCACCGGCTCCAACGTCTTCGTGGTCGTCGACGGCCGCGTCCTCACCCCGCCCGTCTCCTCCGGCTGCCTCGCGGGCATCACCCGCGCCCTCGCCGTCGAGTGGACCGGCGCCGAGGAGACCGATCTGCCGCTGGAGATCCTGGACAGCGCCGACGAGATCTTCCTGACCTCGACCCTGCGCGACATCCAGGCCGTGCGCCGGACCGACGAGCGGGAGCTGGCCGGGGCGCCGGGGCCGGTCACCGCCAAGGCCATGCGCATCTTCGCCGAGCGGGCGGCCCACGACCGGGACCCGAAGCTCGGTTGACCCGCTCGGCTCGGGCGGCCCGGATAAATCCGGATGACGGGCAGGTGGTCGAGTGGGTAGAACACCGGTGATGACCACCACTCTGCGGCCGACCGAGCCGCTCCAGCAATCCGCCGACGGCGGCCGTTCGCGTACCTACGACATCTGCGTGAACAGCCGCCGGGTCGGCGCCGTCCACCTCCTGACCGACGACGCCGGTTTCGGCGCCACCATGGCGATCATCCGCGGACTCGAGGTCGACGAACCGGACCGCGGCCGCGGCCGCGGCACGGTCGCGGTGCTCGCCGCCGAGGAGGTGCTGCGCGGCTGGGGCTGCCACGAGGTGGGGATATCGGTCCCGGCCGACGCCGCGCCCGCGCTGAGCATGGCGGAGTCGCTCGGCTACACCGAGCGCAGCCGGAACATGGTCAAGGACCTTCCCGAGGCGCCGCCGGAGCTGCCCGAGGGCGTCGAGGTCCGCCCGATGACCCCGGCCGAGTTCGCCGACTGGGAGCCTCGGGCCAGGGAGAACTTCGCCCAGAGCTGGATCGACCGCGGGGTGCCGGAGGAGCAGGCCCGGGCGAAGGCGGAGGCCAGCCACCGGGAGCTGATGCCGGACGGCCTCGCCAGCGAGGGCCTGTTCATGAACGTGGCGGTCAAGGACGGCCGGATCGTCGGCTGGATCTGGACCGGCGTCCGCGAGCTGGAGCCCGGGACGCGGGGCGGCTACGTGTACGACATCGAGGTCGCGGAGGAGTGGCGCGGCCACGGCTACGGCCGGGCGCTGATGCTGCTTGCCGAGCGCGGCGCGGTCGAGGCCGGGGAGCGCCTGCTCGGACTGCACGTCTTCGCGGGCAACACCCCGGCGATCCGGCTCTACGAGTCGCTGGGCTACCGCACGACGCAGGTGAACCAGTCGAAGAAGCTGGTCTGACCGGCCGGCGGCGGGTGTGACGGGGGCCGCGGTCAGCCCGCCAGGAGGCGGTCGGCGATCTCCTCGATGCGGGCGCGCAGTCCCTCCTGGCTCTTGCCGCCGTCCAGCCGCTCGCCGCCGATGACGTAGGTCGGGGTGCCGGTGACCTTCAGGGCCTGGCCCTCGGCCTGGTCGGCGTCGACGGTGAGCAGATGCCGGCCGTCGATCAGGGCGGTGTCGAACTCCTCGGCGTCCAGCCCGAGCTCGCGCGCCACCTCCAGGAGCACCGGCTCGCCGCGGTCGCGCAGCTGCTCGGTCCGGGCGAGCAGCGCCTCCGTGTACGCCCGGCCCTTGCCCTGGGCGTACGCCTCCTCGGCGGCCTGGGCGGCGGCGTAGGCGTGCTTGTTCTTGGACAGCGGGAAGTGGCGCAGCTGGACGTCGAGACGCTCGCCGTACTTCTCGCGCAGCGCGTCCAGGTCGGCGAGGGCCGTGAAGCAGTCGGGGCACTGCAGGTCGAACCAGGTTTCCAGGACGACGGGGGAGGCGGGGGTGGTGGACTCGTTCATGGGAAGAGTCTCGCATTGGCCGTTCCCTGGGGGACGACCCGGAGATCTCCCTGATCCGGCGCCGGAAGCATGGCCCCCGACGGGCCTCGCGGTGCAGGATGGAAGGGACGTATCGCCCGGGTTCAGGAGGATCGCATGCTTGCCGAGACCATTTGCTCCGCGGTGTCCGCGGCGGGCCTGGGCGTCGCCGCGATCACGGCCTACCGCAAGCGGTTCCTGACCGCGACCCGGATCGCCGCCTACGCGCTGGTGCCGCTCGGCCTGGTGATGACGGGCGCGATCGACTGGGTGGCGAACGCGCTGACGTTCAACCCGACGGTCTGGATCGGCTTCGGCATCCTCGGCCTGTCCTGGCTGCTCTTCTCGTCCGTGCGGGCGGTCGAGCGGCGCCGGGCCGGGCGCGGCGAGGTGACCGGGGGCAAGACCGGCAGAGCCGCCGCTCCCGCGGCACCCGCCGCCTCGGCGCCGTCGCTCGGCGCGGGCCGCCGGAGCGCGCCGGCGAAGCCGCAGCAGGCCACGTCCGGTGAGGACGACTTCAGCGACATCGAGGCGATTCTGAAGAAGCACGGAATATGACCATGACCGCGTCACGGTCCGACCGGTTCTGACGCTTCTCGATTCCGGGGTCCACGGGATGGAGTGAACCGTGCTGGCCAGGAGCCGTTTACGGGCTTTCGAGGCCTCTCAGTGCGCAATCATCCACGCGCCATGCTCGATACCTCGCGGGATCCCGCTCACCGTCCTGCCGCACCGCCTCCCTCCGAGGAGCCGCGCGGCTGTCTGTTCGCCCTCTCCCAGCCACCGTTGATGATCTTCCTGACCGTGGTCGGCGGCCTGATTCTCATGGCCGCCGTGCACGATCTGTTCCTGTTGTGAGCCCGGTGACGGGTGCGGGCGGAGGGGCCGGGCGCGCGCCGGCCTGCCGGGTCAGCCCGCGGCTTCCTTGCGGCGCGCGCGGTACGCGGCCACGTGCAGCCGATTGCCGCAGGTACGGCTGTCGCAGTAGCGGCGCGAGCGGTTGCGGGAGAGGTCGACGAAGGCGCGGCCGCAGTCCGGGGCCTCGCAGCGCCGCAGCCGCTCCTGTTCGCCCGCGACGACGATGAAGGCCAGCGCCATGCCGCAGTCGGCGGCCAGATGGTCGGCGACGGAGGCACCGGGCGCGAAGTAGTGCACGTGCCAGTCGTAGCCGTCGTGGTCGGTCAGCTGCGGGGTGGTGCCGGCGGCGGCGACCAGCTGGTTGATCAGGGTGGCCGCGATCCGGGCGTCGGGCGCCGAGAAGACCGCGGTGAAGCGCTCGCGCACCTCCAGGACGGCCCGCAGGTCCCCGGTCCCCAACTCGCCCACGTCGCTGATCTTGTGGCCGCGGACGAAGGACCGCAGGGCCTGGACGTCCAGCAGGTCGTCGTCTCCGGCGCCCTGGGGCGCGGTGTTCATCAAGTCGACGACGGTGTCGAGGGCGGTGCGGGTGTCGTGAGGGATCAGCACGATTCGCTCCCTGGCCGGGTACGGGCGGGCGCCCGCGGAATTGCGCTGACTCTAGCGTGACCCGGAAACGGGCAACGGCGCCCTCCGCCGCGCCGGACGCGCGGGGGAGGACGCCGAAGGACATCCCGTGCGGCTCTCCGCGCGGCGCCGTCTCCCCGAGTCGGACGGCGCCGGGCTGCTCTCCGGCCGCCTCAGCTGTCGGCCAGGATGTGGGAGAGCTCCGTATCCAGGTCGAAGTGCCGGTGTTCGGTGCCGGGCGGCACCGCGGCGTCGGTTCGCTTGAGGAACGACTCCAGGGCCCTCGCGGGGGCCTCGAGAAGGGCCTCGCCCTCCGGGGAACTCAGTGCGATGCAGACGACTCCCTGACCGTGGCTGCGGGACGGCCAGACCCGGACGTCGCCCGTGCCGGTGGGCCGGTGCAGCCCCTCGGCGAGAAGGTCGCGGGCGAAGACCCACTCGACCGTCTCCTCGGCTCCGGTGTGGAAGGTGGCGTGCACGGCATACGGATCGGCCGTGTCATACCGCAGGCCCGCGGGTACAGGCAGTGAGGACTCGCTCGACACAACGAGGCGCAGGTGCAGCTCGCAGCTGACCGTGGTGTTCATAAGCGCCAGGGCCTTTCGCTCAGTGTGCGCTCGGGGATTCGCACGTCGGCGCAATCGACATGCCACCTACGGTGCCGTTGTAAACCCCTCTGTCTGTTTTGTGATCGTTCGGATAGCTCGATTGGTGGCGTGTAACTTTGGGTAATACCGCCATTTCAGGGGGATGTGCCGGTCCGGTAGGTTGGGCCCATGAACGCGGACAGTGACGAGCGGACGGGGGAGTCCGTGACAGACGGGGCGAGTGCGGCGAGTGAGCGCGAACCGGACGGGAATGCCCCCCTGGGGTCCCGGGCCCCCGAATTCATCAAAGCGCGCCGGACCCTGCATCTGAGCTGGCAGGTCGGCGTGTTCCTGGTCGGTCTCGCCGTCGTCGGCGCGGGCATCGTGATGCTGCCCCTGCCCGGCCCCGGCTGGCTGGTGATCTTCGGCGGCATGGCGATCTGGGCCACCGAGTTCGTCTGGGCCCAACTGGTCCTGCGCTGGACCAAGCGCAAGGTCACCGAGGCGGCCCAGCGCGCCCTCGACCCGAAGGTCCGGCGCCGGAACCTGATCCTCACGACCATCGGTCTGGTGATCATCGCCGTGCTGGTCGGCATCTACGTCTGGAAGTTCGGCCTCGTCATGCCGTGGAAGATCGACGAGTGATCCCGGGGTGACCCCGGTGTGGTGCGGGAGCCCCGCTGACATGCGGTAATGTTTGCAGTGCGCCGGGGCGATTAGCTCAGCGGGAGAGCACTTCGTTCACACCGAAGGGGTCACTGGTTCGATCCCAGTATCGCCCACCACCCGGCCCGAAGGCCCGGAGACAGTCGCTGTCTCCGGGCCTTCGGCATGCCCGTACCGGGCCCTCCGTCGAAGGGGGTTCAGCGCATCGCGCGCAGCCGGTCCCGCAGTCGGCGGGCGTCGCGCAGCCGCTGCTCGTACGTCGCGCCCACCGCCAGCAGCAGCGCTCCGGCGAACGCCGGCGGCAGCCAGCGCGGCAGCGCGCCCACCACCCGCACCACGTACGGCGCCAGTTCGTGCAGCCCGGTCAGAGCCAGCACCACCCCGCCGAGCAGCAGCGGCGCCCGCAGCCCGGACCGCGCCCCGAGCAGCGTCACCACGAGCGCGGCGAGGCCGAGCAGCAGTGGCCGCACCCAGGACGGATCGACCCAGGCCGCGCACAGGCTCGGCACCAGCCCCGCCGCCAGACCCGGCCCGTACGCCACCCAGGAGGACGCCTCCGGATCGCTCCGCCGCCGCAGCAGACCCACCACCAGGGCCGGGACGGCCACCGGCAGCGCGTACGCCTCCGGGGTCGTCACCTCCCAGACGGCGAGCCGCACCCAGGCCGCCAGGACGAACAGCACCGTCGCCGCCCACGAGGCGAGCGGGCGCCGCTCGGGCCGCAGCGCCGTCGCCGCCGCGATCGTGCCGCCGACCGCGAGCCCGAGCGCCAGCAGTTCCGGCCGCGCCGCGGTCGCCCCGATCCCGCACACGCCCACACCGGCGCCCGTCGCCTCCACCACCAGGCCCACGGACGCGAGCCCGGGCCGCCGCCCCAGCCACGCCCCCGGCCCGGCCGTCCCCGCGGGCACCGCGAGCAGCACCAGCCCACTCACCGCGACCCCCGCGTGCCCGGCCGCCGCACCCGCGCCGACCAGGCCGGCCACCGCGACCACCGCCGCACCGGCCCCCACGAGCCGCCGGGCCCCCGTCGACCACACCGCCACCCCGCCGAACAGCACGGCCAGCACGCCGAGCACCGCGAACGTCGCCCCCCGCGCGTCCAGGCCCAGCGCCACCACGCTCACGGCCGACGCCAGCCCGCACCCGTAGGCCGGCCACCCGAAGACCGGCGACCGGGGCGCCACCCGCACCACCCCGGCGCCCAGCGCGAGCCCCGCCGCGGCCGTCGCCAGCCGGAGCGTCACCGAGGCCGCGTACGGCAGCTCCAGGGACACCGGCAGCGCCGTGAGCAGCGCCCAGCCGCACACCAGGGACGCGCAGCGCGCCCAGAACCGGGGGACGGCGGCCAGCGCGACGGCCGCGAGCAACAGCACCACCGGCGCGGTCGCCGGGAATCCGGTCAGGACCGGGGCGGTGTGCGTGCCGGACCAGATCCCGTCCGTCCGCACCAGCGGCCCCAGCAGGCCCGCCGCGACCGGCGGCAGCGCCCACAGCGCGGCGAGTGCGAGCACCCCGGCGCCCGCGAAGGCGAGCCCGTGCCGCACCGCCCGCCCGGCCCCGACCCGTACCCGCAGCGCCACTGCCGCCAGGACCACCGCGCACAGCGCGTACCCCGGCACCGCCCAGACACCCGGGACCCCGTGCCGCAGCAGACCGCCCCCGGCCGCGAGCACGGCCACCCCCGCGGCCGTCGCGGCGGCGAGCGCCGTCGGGGCGTGCCGCGTCGCCAGGTACAGCAGCACCAGCGCGCCCGCCAGAAGCAGCGGGGCGGCCCGGCCCGGCGCGTACGAGGACAGCACCAGACCGGTCAGCAGCGCCCAGCCGCCCAGCGCGCCGGCCCCGATCCCGGCCGTCACCCGGACCGCGCGCCGCGGCCCGGAGCGCAGGACCACCACGAGGTCGAGGGCGGCCGTGACCAGCGCCGCCCAGGCGTGGACGACGAATCCGCCGTCCAGAGCCGCCACCGCCAGGAGCAGCGCCGGCTGGGCCGCCACCACCGCGGCCGGCAGCGGGATCCGCAGCGTGCCCAGCGCCGAGCCGTACGCCGCCCACCCGGCCGCGAGGACCGCCGCCGCCCCGGACGCGTACGCCGCGACGCCCGTCTCCGGCAGCGCCACCCGCTGCACCGCGTACGCGTCGAGGACCGTCAGCACCAGACCGAGCGCGGCCACCGACTCCGCCGTCGCCGTCAGTCCCCGGCGCAGCAGCGCCACCGGCGCGAGCAGCGCGGCCGACGTCACCACCGTGAGCACCGCCGCCCGGCCGCCGATGCCCATCGTTCCCCAGCTCACCAGCGTGAACACGAGCGCGGCGACGGTCAGCAGCACCCCGCCGAGGGTGAGCAGCACGTTCTGCGTGCTGTGCGGAGTCGCCTCCGGCCGCGGCGGCACGGCGCCGGGCCACGGCGCGGCCGGCCCGCCCGCGGGCCCAGGCATCGGCAGCCGCGCCTGCGACATCCGGAGCAGCCAGTCCCGGCGCAGCAGCAACTGCGCCCGGTGGGCGTCGAGTCGGGCCAGTTCGCGGTCGACGAGCACCAGCTCTTCCGCGGGAGGCAGCGAGGGTTCCATGGCCGGAGTGTGCGCCCGGGCCCCCGGTCGGGGGATGCGCGCACGTACTCAGATCCGTGCCTGAGTACCCCACACTGGGGCCATGGACTGGTGCCGCTTCCGCTTCCGCAGCGTCTGGCGCCTCGCCGCCCAGCCCGAGGCCGTCTACGCCGTCCTGGAACGCGCCGAGGAGTACCCGCGCTGGTGGCCCCAGGTACGCGAGGTCGTCCCCCGCGACGCGCGCACCGGCACCGCCCGCTTCCGTTCCGTCCTCCCGTACGACCTCGTCGTCACCGCCGAGGCCCGGCGCCGCGACCCGGCGGCGGGCGTCCTCGAGGTCGGCCTCGGCGGCGATCTGGAGGGCTGGGCCCGCTGGACCCTCAGCGCGCTGCCCGGCGGCGCCGGCACCCGCGCCCTCTACGAGCAGGAGGTCGAGGTGCGCGACCGGCTGATGCGGGCGTTCGCCGTCCCCGGGCGGCTGCTGTTCCGTGCCAACCACGCCCTGATGATGCGCGGCGGGCGCCGTGGCCTGGCCGCTCGCCTGCGCACCCCGGTACCGCCGGTTTGAACGAAACGCGCGGGGGCCTGTATGGTTCAACCCGTTGCCCGGGCGATTAGCTCAGCGGGAGAGCACTTCGTTCACACCGAAGGGGTCACTGGTTCGATCCCAGTATCGCCCACCGGGTCAGGCCGGTCCGTCAGATGACGGACCGGCCTTCGCCGTTCCGGGGCCCGGATCGTGGGCCGTCCCCGGCGCGTACGTCCGCGCTCACGCCACCGCGGGCAGCTCCGGCCGCAGCGGCCACGCCGGGTCCACCATCTCCGGCGTCCCCTGCCGCGCGAACCACGCCTGCAGGCCCCGTGCCTGCGCCGCGTGCCACACCGCCTGGAGGGTGTGCAGCTCGCCCGGCGACAGCCGTTCGAGCCGTCCCGCGAACCGCCGCCCCACCGCGCGGACGACCTCCATCGCCGCGCTCGCGTCGGCCGCCGCGTCGTGCGCCCCGTCCAGCACCACCTCGTACTGGTCGCACAGATCCGTCAGCGTCCGGCGGCCCTTGCGGTAGCGGTCCAGGTGTTTGTCGAGGACCCGGGGGTCCAGCACGCACAGCGGGACGCTGTCCAGATAGCGGCCCAGCGAGGACGCGCGGTGGCGGCGCAGCTCGCGGTCCAGAATCGTCAGGTCGAACGGCGCGTTCATCACCACCAACGGGCGGCCCGCCGCGGTTTGTTCGGCTATCGCCCGGGCCAGCTCCTCCATCACAGGAGACGGCCAGCGGCCGTTGCGCTGGAGGTGGCCGTCCGTCAGGCCGTGGACGGCGGTGGCCTCCGCTGGGACCGGTATCCCCGGGTTCACCAGCCAGCGGGTCACCCGCGGCCGGGTGCCCGCCGCGTCCTGGACGACGAGGGCGGCGGACACGATCCGGTCCTCCTCGACGTCGACTCCTGTGGTCTCCGTGTCGAATGCGGCCAGGGGCCCCTCGTACCAGTGCGTCGTCATCCCCGAACTCCTCGCCCACGCGCGGCAGATGGCCATCCCCCTGCCCCGATTCGTAGATACCCGGGCTGTTTGCGCCGTACGCGGACCGGTCACAACAGAGGTGACGGGGAAGGGAATCGACATGGCGCTCGCCCAGCCCGAGTCGGGAGGGCTGCCGCCCCAGCGGGAAGCCCTCTTGCGTGGTTCGCTCGCCACCACCGCCTGCATGGAGACCTTGCAGGTGGGTTATCTCCACGCGGTCGCGGCGGCGGCGGGCTGTTCGCTGTCGCAGCCGTTTCCGGACAACGGCATCGACTGGCACGTGAGCCACAGCGCTCCCGGCCACACCGTCGACGACGAAGTGACCATCAAGGTGCAGCTCAAATGCACCTACCAGATAGCGCCGCGGGTGCCCGGGACCGCGGCGGGAACCGGCACGGGGACGAGGGCGGGGGGCACGGCGGGGATCACGACGGGGGCCACGGCGGGGGCCGCGACCGCCGGGAAGTCCGCCGCGTTCTCGTTCACGCTCGACAACGAACACCTGGTGAAACTCGCCCGCACCCCCGTGGCGGTGCACAAGATCCTGGTCGTGATGCTCGTCCCGCGAAACCAGGAGGACTGGCTGCGGGCCGGGCACGACCGGCTCGACCTGAGGCACTGCTGTTACTGGATCAACCTGGCCGGCCACCCGGTCACGGGACGGCGCCGGACCACCGTGCGCGTGCCGACGACACGGATCTTCGACGACCGGGCGCTGTGCGAGATCATGGCGCGGGTCGGCGTGGGAGGGAGACCCTGAATGCACCGGCCGATGGACGAACCCGAGTACGGTCCCGTCCCCCCGTCGCTTCCGCCCCACGCGCCCCCGCACTCCCACCCCCGCCCCCATCCGCACGCCGAACCGCATCCCCCTCCGGTGCCCGGCGGCCTGCCCGGCCACTGGAGCGGGGTGCCCGCCGCGCCGCCCGGACCCTGGGCCGAGGCCGGGGAGACCCCCGACCCCGGCCGGGTCGACCCCCGGGTCCTCGGCGCGCTCCTCGCCCGTCACGGCTGGCGCCGGCGCGGCGGGGCCACCGGCCGCTACAGCCGCTGGACCCCGCCCGGCTCCGGCGACGCCGGGCGCGCCACCAGCCTCCTCGTCCCCGAGAACCGGGCCTTCCCCGACGCCGAGGACCTGCTCGGCGAAGCCCTCGCCGCGCTCGCCCACAGCGCCGTGCCGTCCGCCCGCGAGGTCCTCACCGGCCTCACCGTCCCCAGCGACGAGATCCGCTGGTGGCGCGACGTCCCCCCGGGCCCGGCCGGCGCCGTGCCCTGGCCCGTTCAGGAACAGCTCCGCTCCGCCGCCCGCGCCCTGCTGCTCGCCGGCGCCCTCGCCGTCCGCGCCCGTACCGGCTACCACGGCTCACGGCACCGGCGGTACGCGCAGGCGACCCTCGCGTCCGTCGTCGTCGGCGCCGTGCCCGGTGGCCGCGGCCTGACGGCGTTCCTGCCCGTCGAGCACGGCCGGTCCGTGTCCGTACGGCTCCACCACGCCCTGTACGCCACCCGCGAGGCCGTCGACTACCAGCGGGCCACCGGCGGAATGGACGCCTTCGACACCGCCGTCGAGGCCGGGGTGAGCCGCGAGCTCACCGACGCGCTGGTCGCCCTGGTGCGCGGCACCGAGGGGGCGAGCATCGCCCTCGCCTGGTCCCCGGCCGCCGGCACCCCCGACGGCTGCGCCGCCCGCCCCGAGCCCGTCGAGTTCTCGCCCGGCGACCTGCCCGCCCTGCGCGCCGCCGGCGCCCGCTACCTGGCCGGCGAGCCCTCCGTACCCGTACGGATCACCGGCGCCGTCGTCCGCATGCGCCGCTCCGGCCCGCACGGCGAGGGCACGGTCCGGCTGCGCGTCCTGTCCGGTGCCGAGGTCGGCCATGTCCGGGTCTCCCTCGACGAGGACGGCTACCGCACCGCGGGCCACGCCCACCTCACCGGCCTGCCGATCCGGGTCGTGGGCCGGCTGGAGAGCCGCGGCGGCTTCCGCCGGCTCACGGAGGCGAGCGAGGTCGCCCCGGTCCACGTCGACGAGGCGGAACGGGACCGCCTGATGAAGTCCCTCCAGTCCCTCCAGTCCCTCCAGGAGACTCCCGACTTCTTCGGGGACGTGCCCGAGGCCGACTGACGGGCCGGGCGGGACCGACGAGCCGGGTGGGACGGACAGGGCGGGCGGTGCCGACGGGCCGGGCGGTGCCGACGGGACAGGCAGGATGGACGAGGCAGACGGGGCCGGCGGGAGGGGCGGGAGGGGCGGGGGCCGGGCGCACCCGCGCCGGGGGAGCGGAGCCCCCGATAGACTTCCCCTCGTGCGGCACCTCGTCTCTGCCGTACACCGTCGGCGCCGGCACTTCGTGCCTGCCTGCGCCCCTATGTATGGAGTATCCGTGTCTGAAGTCCGTGTGACCGTCCCGTCCGCCTCCGGGCCCGAGGAGAGGACGGTGAGCGCGGGCACCACGGCCGGCGCCCTGTTCGCCGACGACCGCACCGTCATCGCCGCCCGCGTCGGCGGCGAGCTGAAGGACCTGTCGTACGAGCTCGCCGAAGGCGATGCCGTCGAGGGTGTCGAGATCTCGTCCGAGGACGGTCTGAACATCCTGCGCCACTCCACGGCGCACGTCATGGCGCAGGCCGTGCAGGAGCTGTTCCCGGAGGCCAAGCTGGGCATCGGCCCGCCGGTCCGGGACGGCTTCTACTACGACTTCGACGTCGAGAAGCCCTTCACTCCCGAGGACCTCAAGGTCATCGAGAAGAAGATGCAGGAGATCCAGAAGCGCGGCCAGCGGTTCGCCCGCCGCGTCGTGACGGACGAGGCCGCCCGCGAGGAGCTGGCGGACGAGCCGTACAAGCTGGAGCTCATCGGCATCAAGGGTGCCGCGTCCACCGACGACGGCGCGGACGTCGAGGTCGGCGGCGGCGAGCTGACGATCTACGACAACCTCGACGCGAAGACCGGCGAGCTGTGCTGGAAGGACCTCTGCCGCGGTCCGCACCTGCCCACGACCCGGAACATCCCGGCGTTCAAGCTGATGCGCAACGCCGCCGCCTACTGGCGCGGCAGCGAGAAGAACCCGATGCTCCAGCGCATCTACGGCACCGCGTGGCCGTCGAAGGACGAGCTGAAGGCCCACCTCGACTTCCTCGCCGAGGCCGAGAAGCGCGACCACCGCAAGCTCGGCAACGAGCTCGACCTGTTCTCCATCCCGGACGAGATCGGTTCGGGCCTCGCGGTCTTCCACCCCAAGGGCGGCATCATCCGCCGCACGATGGAGGACTACTCGCGCCGCCGGCACGAGGAGGAGGGCTACGAGTTCGTCTACTCGCCGCACGCCACCAAGGGCAAGCTGTTCGAGAAGTCGGGCCACCTCGACTGGTACGCCGAGGGCATGTACCCCCCCATGCAGCTCGACGAGGGCGTGGACTACTACCTCAAGCCCATGAACTGCCCGATGCACAACCTGATCTTCGACGCACGCGGGCGTTCGTACCGTGAGCTGCCGCTGCGCCTGTTCGAGTTCGGCACCGTGTACCGGTACGAGAAGTCGGGCGTCGTGCACGGCCTGACCCGGGCCCGCGGCTTCACGCAGGACGACGCGCACATCTACTGCACCCGCGAGCAGATGGCGGAGGAGCTCGACAAGACGCTCACCTTCGTCCTGAACCTGCTGCGCGACTACGGTCTGGACGACTTCTACCTGGAGCTGTCCACCAAGGACCCGGAGAAGTACGTCGGCTCCGACGAGGTGTGGGAGGAGGCCACCGCGGTCCTCCAGCAGGTCGCCGAGAAGCAGGGCCTGCCGCTCACCCCCGACCCGGGCGGCGCCGCCTTCTACGGCCCGAAGATCTCCGTGCAGGCGCGCGACGCCATCGGCCGTACCTGGCAGATGTCGACCGTGCAGCTGGACTTCAACCTGCCGGAGCGCTTCGACCTCGAGTACACGGCGGCGGACGGCTCGCGCCAGCGGCCGGTCATGATCCACCGTGCCCTGTTCGGCTCGATCGAGCGCTTCTTCGCGGTGCTCCTGGAGCACTACGCGGGCGCGATGCCGCCGTGGCTGGCCCCGGTGCAGGCGGTCGGCATCCCGATCGGCGACGCGCACGTGGACTACCTGCGGGAGTTCGCCGCCGACGCGCGGAAGAAGGGCCTGCGGGTCGAGGTCGACGCCTCGTCCGACCGCATGCAGAAGAAGATCCGTACGCACCAGAAGCAGAAGGTGCCGTTCATGATCATCGTCGGTGACGACGACATGAACGGCGGCACGGTCTCCTTCCGCTACCGCGACGGTTCGCAGGAGAACGGCGTGCCGCGCGACGAGGCCATCGCCAAGATCGCCAAGATCGTCGAGGACCGCGTCCAGGTCTGACGCGGAGCCGTGGCCGAGGCCCCCGGGAAGCACGCGCTTCCCGGGGGCCTCGCGCATCCCGGCTCAGCGCTCGTCCTCCCGCCGGAAGACCTGGATCAGCCAGGACGAGAACGAGCCCGTCACCGCCCCGAGCAGCGCGAGCCCGCAGGCCATCAGGCCCACCGCGGTGACCCGGCCGAGCGGGGTCACCGGGGTCACGTCCCCGTAGCCGACCGTCGAGAGGGTCGCGCAGGCCCACCACACCGCGTCGCCGAAGGTGAGGATGGTCGCGCCCGGCGCCTTGTGCTCGACGAAGTAGACGGTGAGCGCGCCGGTGTAGCCCAGCAGGACGGCGGTGAGGCTCGCGTACGCCATCACGCGCGCGTAGAGGGTGAGCCGCGGTTTGTCGTACCGGTGCTGGATCCGGTCGTACACGCTGACCACGCTGAGCGGGCGCAGCAGCGGCAGCAGCAGGATGACGGTGTCGAGCAGATGGCGGCGGACGAAGCGCAGCGGTCCGAGGCCGCTCAGCCGGACGCGGACCGCGTAGTCGAAGGCGAAGAAGGCCTAGGCCGCGAGGGTGAGCGCGAGGCTGAGGTCGAGCCAGCCCTGATGGAGATGACCGTGGGCGAGGACGCGCACCGAGTAACCGCCGAGGAACACGACGGAGGCCACCGCCAGCGGGATCTCCATCCGGCGTTCCCAGGATCGCTGCCGGGGCGGCACCGGCGGCTTGTCGCTCACCGGATCAGGATGGCCCGGGACGGCCTCCTCCGCCCCGGCGACACGTTCCGAACGGGCGACGCAATATGCTGCACAGCATGACGACTGAGCCGGAACAGCAGATCGGAGTGGGGACGCCGGACGCGTTCCAGCGCCTGTGGACGCCCCACCGGATGGCCTACATCCAGGGTGAGAACAAGCCGACCGGGCCGGGCGCCGACGACGGCTGCCCGTTCTGCGTGATCCCCTCGAAGTCGGACGAGGACGGCCTGGTGATCGCGCGGGGCACGAGCGTGTACGCGGTGCTGAACCTCTACCCGTACAACGGCGGGCACCTGATGGTGGTCCCGTACCGTCACGTCGCCGACTACACGGAGCTGGACCCGGCCGAGACGGCCGAGCTGGCCACGTTCACCCAGCGGGCGATGACCGCGCTGCGGGCGGCGTCCGGGGCGCACGGGTTCAACATCGGCATGAACCAGGGCACGGTCGCGGGCGCCGGGATCGCCGCGCACCTGCACCAGCACGTCGTGCCGCGCTGGGGCGGGGACACCAACTTCATGCCGGTGGTCGGCCACACCAAGGTGCTGCCGCAGCTGCTCGCCGACACCCGGAAGATGCTCGCCGACGCCTGGCCCGCCGCCTGAGCCATCAGCTAGTGCTGCGCATATGCCTGTGCCCCCGTTATCGCGCGACCGACGCGCAACGGGGGCACAGGCACATGCGGGGATACGAGAGGGGGACACCCCTCACGCGTCGTACAGGTCGGCCTTCTTCGGGCTCGCGTCCGCGGCGCCGCCGGCGAGGCCCAGCGCGCGCGAGGTGAAGCGGTCGGTGTCCACGTTGTGCTCGTCGAGCGCCTTGATCGTCGCGGCGTGCACCGCGCGCAGGACCGGTGTGGCCATGCGCAGGGCGTCGTCGGCCATGAAGCGGTTCCGCCAGGGCTGGCCCGCCCAGGCGTGCCGCAGTCCGAATGGCTCGGGCAGCACCAGCTTGCCGCCCAGGAACTCCAGGATCGGCGGGAACCAGGTCAGCGGGGCGCGCACGGCCTGGCGCACCACCTCGTCCGTGTCGGTCAGCGGCAGCTTGATCTCACGGGTCTCCCAGAACCGGACGGTCTTGGAGACCTCCTTCGACTTCCCCTTCGGCTTCGAGCCGAAGAAGCCGTGGACCGGGCCGAGGGCGTGACCCGTGACCTCGACGCGCAGCGTGTGGTGGAGCGCGGTCACCGTCACCATCATCGTGAGCACCAGCTGGCCGTCCCACATGGTGAACTGCACACCCAGGTAGTGCCGGTTGCCGGCGCCGAACTGCTGGTCGTTGCAGATGCGCTGGATCTCGTGCGGCTTCACCTCGTAGTTGACGATGTTGTCGCCCGAGGGCCGCGAGACCTCGTCGGCGCCCTCGCCGACCGGTGACACGATCCAGTGCTTGACGGTCGGCTTCGGGAAGCCGGTCTTCAGGGCGCCGCGCTCCAGCAGGGTCAGCTCGGTGTGGATCTTGCGGATGATGTCCCAGGTCCGGAAGTCGTGGATCTCCTTGCCGGCCTGCGGGACCAGCTCCTCGGCCATCACCCAGCTGCCCCAGCGGGTGCCCATGCCCAGGATGCCCTTGGGGCCCGCGTAGAAGGCGACGTTGGACAGCTGCTCGGCGGACACCTTGTTCAGGTTGGCCTGCAGCTCCTGGGCGGCCTTGTCGGTGGGGTCCTTCGCCACGGCCTCCGGGATCGCCGCGCCGATGCCCCCGCTGAGCAGGGCCGTCCAGCGCTCGCGCAGGTCGACGGCGGTGCTCTCGCAGATCCGGCGGGCCAGGAACCAGCCGATCACCGGCGCGACGATCATGGCGCGCAGATAGTTCGGCAGCAGACCGTCCCAGGGCAGCTTGACCAGGACGAGCGCGGCGAACAGGCCGGCGGCCACGAGCAGCGCGGTGCCGAGGGCGCTGTTGCGCTTGTTCTCGGAGCCCGCGGCCTTCCGGCGGAGATAGATCACTCCGAGCCAGAGCAGCAGGCCGGGCAGGAACAGCACCCCGCACACCGCGGTGACCAGGGTGAGTTTGATGTCGCGCTGCTTGCGGATGCCGGAGGCCGCCAGACAGTGCTCGACGACCGGCCGGGGGTCGGCGCCGAAGGACTGGATGAGCGCCTTGCGCGCGCCGCCGAGCATCCGGACCTGGACGGCGCGCGAGAACGCCTCGCCGAGGTCGGGCCGGAAGAGCTTCGGCATCTTGCCGGTCTTGACCGTCGACTTGTGCCAGTCGTTGTTGGCGTCCAGGATCGCCTCGACCGGGCTGTCACGGTACGCGGCGGAGGCGAGCGCGAAGGTCGCCGCCGTTCCCGCGTCCGAGCCCTGGAGGGGGATCTGTGCCCCGGGTCCGAAACTGCCGATCGTCACTGCCGCCCCCATCGCCGCGGTTCCTGTGCGGGCTGTTTCCCAACTGCCGCGCCCCGCACACCTTCTGAGCTGGGCACCCCAGCGTAACCGGGTGACACGGGATGCGTCACCGCATCAGCGGAGGACTGGTACGGGACGGCCGAATGCCGCCCGCCCGAGGAGGGGCGGGCGGGCGGCACCGGCGGTCATGTGGTCGAAAAGTCGTCAATCACACGCCATTTTCGGCCTGTTCGCGTACGCGATCGGCCACCTGCGGGGGCATCGGCTCATGGCGTACGTACACCCGGTCGAAGCTCCCCGTACCGTGCGAGACCGACCGCAGATCGATCGCGTACCGCCCGATCTCGATCTCCGGCACCTCCGCGCGCACCAGGGTCCGCCCCGGCCCCGCCTGCTCGGTGCCGGCCACCCGGCCGCGCCGCCCGGACAGATCGCCCATCACCGCGCCCACGTACTCGTCCGGGACCAGCACCGACACCTCCGCCACCGGCTCCAGGAGGTGGACCGGAACCTCCGCCGCCGCCTCCCGCAGCGCGAGCGCGCCCGCCGCCTGGAAGGCCGCGTCGGAGGAGTCCACCGAGTGCGCCTTGCCGTCGCGCAGGGTGACCCGGACGTCCACCAGCGGATGGCCGGCGGCCACGCCGCGGGCCGCCTGCGCCCGGACGCCCCTCTCCACCGAGGGGATGAACGAGCGCGGGACGGCGCCGCCGACGACCCTGTCGACGAACTCGATCCCGCTGCCCGCCGGCAGCGGCTCCACGTCGATCTCGCAGATCGCGTACTGCCCGTGCCCGCCCGACTGCTTCACCAGCCGGCCCCGCCCCGCCGAGGCGGCCCCGAAGGTCTCGCGCAGCGCCACCTTGTGCGGCACGGTGTCGACCCGTACGCCGTACCGGCCGCGCAGCCGGTCCAGCGCCACGTCCGCGTGCGCCTCGCCGAGGCACCACAGCACCACCTGGTGGGTGTCCCGGTTCTGTTCGAGCCGCATCGTCGGGTCCTCGGCGACCAGCCGCGCGAGCCCCTGCGACAGCCGGTCCTCGTCCGCTTTGCCGTGCGCCTCGATGGCCACCGGAAGCAGCGGCTCCGGCATCGACCACGGCTCCATCAGCAACGGCGCGTCCTTCGCCGACAGTGTGTCGCCGGTCTCCGCGCGGCCCAGCTTGGCCACACACGCCAGATCCCCGGCCACACAGCGCGCGAGCGGCCGCTGCTGCTTGCCGAACGGCGAGGTCAGCGCCCCGATCCGCTCCTCCGCGTCGTGACGGTCCCCGTCCGGGTCCTCGGCCGGGTGGCCCGGATCGGTCAGCCCGTGCCCCGACACGTGCACCGTCTCGTCGGGCCGCAGCGTGCCGGAGAACACCCGGACGAGTGAGATCCGCCCCACGTACGGGTCCGAGGAGGTCTTCACGACCTCGGCCACCAGCGGCCCGTCCGGATCGCACGGCACCGCCGTACCCGCCGCGTCCGCCGGGCCCCCGGGCGCGACGACGGATGGCGCCGGCCGTTCGAGCGGCGTCGGGAAACCGCGCGTGATCAGGTCCAGGAGCTCCACCGTGCCGAGCCCCTGGCTGCCGCCCTCCGGTGCCGGGGCCGCCGCGAGCACCGGATGGAAGGTGCCCCGCGCGACGGCCTTCTCCAGATCCTCCACCAGCGTCCCGACGTCGATCCGCTCGCCGCCCAGATAGCGGTCCATCAGGGTCTCGTCCTCGCTCTCGGCGATGATCCCCTCGATGAGCCGGGCCCGGGCCTCGGCGATCAGCGGCCGCTGCGCCTCGTCGGGCGGGTCCTCCCGCCGTACTCCTGTCGCGTAGTCGAAGATCCGCTCCGTGAGCAGTCCCACCAGGCCGGTGGCCGGGGCGTGCCCGTCGGCGCCCTCGGGGTCGTGCACGGGCAGGTAGAGCGGCAGGATCGCGTCCGGGTCGTCCCCGCCGAAGAGCGCGGCCAGCACCCCGGTGAGCCCCGCGTAGTCGGTGCGGGCCGTGTCCAGATGGGTGACGACGATCGCCCGGGGCATCCCGACCGCCGCGCACTCCTCCCACACCGCGCGCGTGGCGCCCGCCACCGCGTCGGCCTCCTGCGCGGCCGAGACGACGAAGAGGGCCGCGTCCGCCGCGCGCAGACCGGCCCTCAGCTCCCCGACGAAGTCGGCGTATCCCGGGGTGTCCAGGAGATTGATCTTGCAGCCGTCCCAGGCGACCGGGACGAGCGAGAGCTGGACGGAACGCCGGGTGCGGTGCTCGATCGCGTCGTAGTCGGAGACCGTCCCGCCGTCCTCGACCCGACCGGCCCGGCCCACCGCGCCCGCGGTCTGCGCCAGGGCCTCCACGAGGGTCGTCTTGCCCGATCCGCCGTGGCCGACCAGCACCACGTTCCGTATGTCCGCGGGCCGGTCGGCCGTCGGCTCCCTGCCGGCGGCTCCGGAGCGGGTGTTCGCCTTGTCGCCCATGATGTTCCTCCCGACTGCTCGCACGGTGAGGCGGCGGCGCGGGCGCGGGGGAGCGGCGGGGCAGCGGCGGCGTGGGGCCGCCCGTCGTCGCGTGCGGCTCCGGCGCCCGCGGTCGTCCTTCGAGCTTGGCACCGCTGTCACGGTGCGTCCATACGTCGTACGCGGGGCGGATGCCCCGGGAGCGCCGCGCACGCCCGCTCACCAGGGGCGCGCGGCGGTCCGCGACACGCTCCGGCGGCCTCCCGCGGCGCCGTCCGCGGGTGCCGCCGCTCCCGCGCGGACCCGCGTGGCTACGATGGGTGAGCCGGTGGTCGTAGGGGCCGCGCGGCCCACCGAACCTCGGGAAGGCCATGCTGAACAAGTACGCGCGTGCGTTTTTTACGCGTGTTCTCACACCGTTCGCCGCGTTTCTGCTCCGCCGGGGCGTCAGCCCCGACACCGTCACGCTGATCGGCACCGCCGGAGTGGTGGCCGGCGCGCTGGTCTTCTTCCCCCGCGGAGAGTTCTTCTGGGGGACGATCGTCATCACGCTGTTCGTCTTCTCCGACCTCGTCGACGGCAACATGGCCCGGCAGGCCGGCATCTCCAGCCCTTGGGGCGCCTTCCTCGACTCGACCCTGGACCGGGTCGCCGACGGGGCGATCTTCGGCGGTTTCGCGCTCTGGTACGCGGGCAAGGGCGACGACAACGTCCTGTGCGCCGTGTCGATCTTCTGCCTGGCCGCCGGCCAGGTGGTGTCATACACCAAGGCGCGCGGCGAGTCGATCGGCCTGCCGGTCGCCGTCAACGGTCTCGTCGAACGTGCCGAACGCCTGGTGATCTCGCTGGTCGCGGCCGGCCTCGCCGGACTCCACACGTTCGGCGTCCCCGGCATCCAGGTGCTGCTGCCGATCGCGCTGTGGATCGTGGCGGTCGGCTCGGCGGTCACCCTGGGACAGCGGGTCGTGACGGTACGCAGGGAATCGGCGGAGGCGCAGGCGGAGGCGGCCTCCCGGGGGAGCGGAGGGGGATCGTGAGCGGTTTCAAGGACCGGCTGAGCGACGGGCTGTACGGCCTGGGCTGGGCGACCGTCAAGAAGCTGCCCGAGCCGGTGGCCCGGGGCCTCGGCCGGCGCATGGCCGACACCGTCTGGAAGCGGCGCGGCAAGAGCGTGCTGCGCCTGGAGTCGAACCTCGCCCGCATCGTGCCGGACCCGACCCCGCAGCGCCTCCAGCGGCTGTCGCGGGCCGGCATGCGCTCGTACATGCGCTACTGGATGGAGTCCTTCCGGCTGCCGACCTGGAGCAAGGAACGGGCGGCGAACAGCTTCGACCCCAAGGACGTCCACTACCTGATGGACGGGCTCGCCTCCGACCGCGGCGTCATCCTGGCGCTGCCGCACATGGCCAACTGGGACCTCGCGGGCGTCTGGGTCACCCGGGCGCTCGGCGTCCCGTTCACCACCGTCGCCGAGCGGCTCAAGCCCGAGACGCTGTTCGACCGGTTCGTCGCCTACCGCGAGTCCCTGGGCATGGAGGTGCTGCCGCACACCGGCGGCTCCGCCTTCGGCACGCTCGCCCGCCGGCTGCGGGCCGGCGGCCTGGTCTGCCTGGTCGCCGACCGCGACCTGTCGGCCTCCGGCGTCGAGGTGTCGTTCTTCGGCGAGGCCGCGCGGATGCCCGCCGGGCCCGCGATCCTCGCCCAGCAGACCGGCGCGCTGCTGCTGCCCGTGACGCTCTGGTACGACGACACCGACGTCATGCGCGGCCAGGTGCACGCGCCGATCGAGGTCCCCGAGTCAGGCACCCGCGCCGAGAAGACGTCTCTCATGACACAGGCCCTCGCCGACGTCTTCGCCGGGGGCATCGCCGAGCACCCGGAGGACTGGCACATGCTGCAGCGGCTGTGGCTCGCGGACCTGGAGGAGCGGACCGCGTGAAGATCGGGATCGTCTGCCCGTACTCCTGGGACGTGCCGGGCGGCGTCCAGTTCCACATCCGCGACCTCGCCGAGCACCTCATCCGGCTCGGCCACCAGGTCTCCGTCCTCGCCCCCGCCGACGACGACACGCCGCTGCCGCCGTACGTCGTCTCCGCCGGCCGCGCCGTGCCCGTGCCGTACAACGGCTCCGTGGCCCGGCTCAACTTCGGCTTCCTGTCCGCCGCCCGGGTCCGGCGCTGGCTGCACGACGGCACCTTCGACGTCGTGCACATCCACGAACCGACCTCGCCCTCGCTCGGGCTGCTGACCTGCTGGGCGGCGCAGGGCCCGATCGTGGCCACCTTCCACACCTCGAACCCGCGCTCGCGGGCGATGATCGCCGCGTACCCGATCCTGCAGCCCGCCCTGGAGAAGATCAGCGCGCGGATCGCGGTCAGCGAGTACGCGCGCCGCACCCTCGTCGAGCACCTGGGCGGTGACGCGGTCGTCATCCCCAACGGCGTCGACGTCGACTTCTTCGCCCGGGCCGAGCCGAAGAAGGAGTGGCAGGGCGGCACGCTCGGCTTCATCGGGCGCATCGACGAGCCCCGCAAGGGCCTGCCGGTGCTGATGCGGGCCCTGCCGAAGATCCTCGCCGAACGGCCCGACACCCGGCTGCTGGTCGCCGGCCGCGGCGACGAGGAGGAGGCGGTCGCCTCGCTGCCGCCGGAGATGCGCGCCCGGGTCGAGTTCCTCGGCATGGTCAGCGACGAGGACAAGGCCCGGCTGCTGCGCAGCGTCGACGTGTACGTGGCGCCCAACACGGGCGGCGAGAGCTTCGGCATCATCCTGGTCGAGGCCCTGTCCGCCGGCGCGCCCGTGCTCGCCGCCGACCTCGACGCCTTCGCCCAGGTCCTCGACCAGGGCGCGGCCGGCGAACTCTTCGCGAACGAGGACGCGGACGACCTCGCGAAGCACGCCGTACGCCTGCTCGGTGACGAGCGGCGCCGCGCCGAACTCCGCGCGCGCGGCTCCGCGCACGTACGGCGCTTCGACTGGTCCACGGTCGGCGCGGACATCCTCGCGGTCTACGAGACGGTCACCGACGGCGCGGCCTCGGTCGCCACGGACGACCGCACGGGCGGCGGTCTGCGCGCCCGCCTGGGGCTCTAGTACTGCAACCGCATCTGGGGTGTGTGGCCTCGGCGTTTGTAGTGGGAGCGTCGGGCTCGGGCCTGGCTGCGTCTGCGGAAGCGTGACCAG